>JALFAD010000019.1 GCA_022772525.1 Clostridiales bacterium | reverse complement strand
TTGACCACATGGCGGCATAACTCAGTTGGTAGAGTAGCCGGTTCATACCCGGTATGTCATCTGTTCGAATCAGATTGCCGCTACCAGGCCCGTTGGTCAAGCGGTTAAGACACCGCCCTTTCACGGCGGTAACATGGGTTCGATTCCCGTACGGGTCACCATGAAATGAAGCTCGTTCCGAAAGGAATGGGCTTTTTTTCATGCCGTTTTCCTCGGGGAATCGAACCAATCTGAATGCAAGTGCCCGGTGGGCACTTGCCACCCGACGGCTGGACGGCGGGTGCTCCTTAATTTGATCGATTCCCGTACGGGTCACCATGAGAAATGCCCTTCTGCTGTTGCAGGAGGGTTTTTTCATTATCAAGACAGCACGGGAATCGAATGATTTCATGAAACAGCCCGGTTGGCTGTTTCCGGCGAGGGCTGGACCGAGCCGCCCCTCTGTTTCCCGATCCCGTACGGGTCACCATGAAAAAGTTCCCTGACACTTTCGTGTCAGGGATTTTTTCATGCACTTTCTACAGCATCCCCATCAGCTCCGCGATCAGGGCGCACTGCTGCTGGGCCCGGTCGGCAAGCTCCCGGAACACCGCCCCGGTTTCCGGATCCACCGTTCGGGCCGTATACTCCGCGATGCAGTTCCGGGTTCGGTGGTAGCAGCCACGCAGAAGCCGCTGGGCAGGCTCCTTCGCCGGCTGAGGGTATTTGAGCTTTCCGCCGTCCTCTCCCCGCAGCACCTCCAGCCCCCGCAGGCAGGCGGAAATCACCCCCTCCTCCCGGTATAGCTGCCCCGCCTTCTCCCCGGCCTTGCCGGTGAGCGAAGCTGAAAGCTGCCGGTAGGCCCCGCTGAGTGCCGCCGACTCCCGGCGAAGGCCCCGGAGGCCATCCTTCGGCACCGCCGGCTGCGAATTCATCACCCGCTGCCACACCTCCCGGCTTTTGTCCATGCGTTCCATTCCCATCCCCCCTCGGATAGTATAGGCGGCAGGCCCTGTTTTTGTGAAAAATAATACTTTCTTTTTTCGAAAATATGTGCTATAATGTCCCCATGAAGGTCTATTCCCATGTCATCCCTATCGAATCCCATAATTGACAATTGTCAACTGTCAATTGTCAATCCTTCAGGAGGTGCCGCCATGCCCAGAACCAGCAACAAAGCCCAGCTGATCATGGATTATGTCAACCAGTTTATTCAGGAAAACGGCTACTCCCCCTCCGTACGGGAAATCGGCGCGGCAGTGGGCCTGCGCTCCACCGCATCCGTCAGCTACCATTTGCAGGCGCTCCAGGAAAAGGGCCTGCTTCAGGCCCCCGGCGCGAAAGGCCGCAAACGGGCGCTGGTCACCGGCGCGCGGCCCGGTCAGATCCCCGTTATCGGCGTGGTCACGGCGGGCCTGCCCATTCTGGCGGTGGAGAATCAGGAGGGTACTCTGCCCTGGTCGGAGCCGGGGTGCTTTGCTCTGCGGGTGCGGGGCGACAGTATGATAAACGCCGGGATTCTGGAGGGGGACAAGGTCATCGTCCGCCCTCAGTCCAGTGCCGACAGTGGGCAGATCGTGGTGGCCCGGATTGAGGACGAGGCCACGGTCAAGCGGCTGCTGCGCCGGAACGGGCAGGTCTGGCTCATGCCGGAAAACGACAACTATTCCCCCATCGACGGCACCCACGCAGAAATCATCGGCGTGGTTAAGGGCGTTGTCAGAGAATACTGAGTCAAAGCCTTCCCCCTTTGGGAAGGCATGGAGCTACCGCATTTCTCTTGCGCACATTTGTCCGCAAGCCGCGAAAAATAATGCTTGACAAATGGCTTCGGATGGTGTATAAAGGCTTTAAGCTAATAAAGCAAACCACAGACGCGGAAGTAAAGCTGCCAGCGCATCCACAGAGAGTTCCCCACAGCTGAGAGGGGAGCGAAAAGCGGAGCAGCAAATGGGCCGCCGAGGGCAGAGGGAAAGGGGATGTCCCCGAGTATCTTCTGACGCATTGCCAGCGTTACTGGGCACACGGCGTGTTGGCGCCGGCAGAGCGGTCGGTTTTTACCGGCAAACAAGGTGGTACCGCAGAAAATAGTATTTTCTGTCCTTGTTCCCTTTGGGGAACAAGGACTTTTTTCATTTCCGAAAGGAGAAACGCATATGATAAAGAAATTACCGGGGAAACGATGGTGGAGCCGCAGTGCGGCCTGACAATGCGTGCTCAGGTGTCTGTAATCGTTACACCATTGGGCATTGCTCGGTATCGTTTTCCAAAACATAATCATCTCATTTGATAAAAAAAGGAGTATTTACCATGAAGAAGGTTATTTCTGTTATTTCTTCTCTGATTCTCTCCGCTTCCCTGCTGGCCGGCTGCGGCGCGTCCTCCGCTCCTGCCCCGACCACCGCGGCTGCCCCGGAAACCCAGGCCCCCGAAACGCAGGCTCCAGCCGCCAGTTACTCCATCGCCATCGTGCAGCAGCTTTCCCACTCCTCTCTGGACGAAATCCGCACCGCCGTTGCCGCCGAGCTGAAGGCCAGGGCCGATGCCGCCGGCATTGAACTGACGGTTTCCGAATACAACGGTCAGAACGATCCCACCATGCTGGGCCAGATCGGCGCTCAGGTCATGGATAACAAGGTTGATATGATTATCCCCATCGCCACGCTGGCAGCGCAGACCATGGTCACCACTGCGGAAGGCACCGACACTCCCATCGTATTCGCCGCCTGCTCTGACCCCGTATCCGCCGGTCTCACCGGACTTGACAAGGTCACCGGCACCTCCGACGCTCTGAACACGCCCTTCATCTTGGACATGATGCTCGCTGTCAATCCCGCTGTGAAGACTGTGGGTCTGCTGTTCAGCAACTCCGAGGATAACTCCACCACCGCCATCGCTGAGGCAAAGGCATATCTGGACAGCAAGGGCATCCGCTACCTCGAAAAGACCGGCAACACCACCGATGAGATTGTCGCCGCTGCCGCTTCCCTGGTGGGCCGTGTGGACGCCGTATTCACCCCCACCGACAACCGGGTCATGGATGCTGAGGTTGCCGTTGCCGAAATCCTGAACGAGGCGGGCATCCCCCACTACACCGGCGCGGACTCCTTCGTCCAGTCCGGCGGCTTCGCCACCTGCGGCGTCAACTACACCGAGCTGGGCGCCTGCACCGCCGACATGGCCTTCGACATCCTCACCGGCGGCGCGGTTCCCGAGTTCCACGTCATGGACGGCGGCATCATCACCGTGAACACCGACACCGCCAAGGCGTTAGGGCTGGACTACAGCGTCTTCTCCGACATGGCCAACACCGTTGTTGAAGTTACCACCGAGCAGTAATCTGAGGGCGGGTCATTGACCCGCCCCTGCAAGCATTTTTATTGTAAAGGAGAATCCCCATGATATCCTCTGCCATTATTTTCAGCGCTCTGGAGCTTGGCTGTATCTACGCGCTGGTGGCGCTGGCGCTGTACCTCAGCTTCCGGGTGCTGAACATCGCCGATATGACCACCGACGGCGCCTTTACCTTAGGCTGTGCCGTGTCCGCCACCTTTGCCGTGGCAGGGCATCCCATTCTGGGTCTGCCCGCCGCCATGCTGGCTGGCGCCTGCGCAGGTTCCGTCACCGCCTTTCTGCAAACCAAGCTGCAAATTCCCTCCATTCTCGCGGGCATCATCACCAATACGGGGCTGTACACCGTGAATCTGGCGGTCATGGGCTTCTCCTCCAACGTCAATATGATGAAGGCCGCCACGGTTTTCTCCATGGTACAGCCCCTTCTCGGCAAGACCTTCTGCAAGCTGATTCCCGTGGCGGTGCTGGTTGCCTGCGTGGGAATTCTGCTGGCCCTGTTCCTGAAGACCCGGCTGGGCCTGTCCATCCGGGCCACCGGCGACAATCCGGACATGGTGCGGGCCTCCTCCATCAACACCGGCTTCACCATCACCGTGGGTCTGTGCGTTTCCAACTCCCTCACCGCCCTGTCCGGCGCGGTGCTGGCCCAGTACCAGAAAACCGCCGACATTAACCTTGGCACCGGCATGGTCATCATCGGCCTTGCCTCCCTCATCATCGGCGAGACCCTGATGCCCAAGGGCAAGACCTGGGTGAAGATTCTGGGCGCGGTTCTCGGTTCCGTTGTCTACCGCTTCATCATCGCCATCGCCCTGAGAATGGACCTTCCCAGCGAGTGTCTGAAGCTGATCTCCGCCACCATTGTGGCTCTCGCCATCGGCCTGCCCGCCATTAAGGCTGGCCTCAAGCCCGCCACCGCCAAGGGAGGGAAGTAAGATGCTGAAAATTACGAACATTTCCAAAACCTTCAACCCGGGCACCATCAACGAAAAGAAGGCCCTGACAAACCTGAGCCTGCACCTTGAAAAGGGCGACTTCGTTACCATTCTCGGCTCCAACGGCGCGGGCAAGTCCACCCTGTTCAACGCCATCGCCGGTTCTTTCCCGGTGGACAGCGGCGACATCCGGCTGGACGGGCAGAATATCACCAGCCTGCCGGACTATAAGCGCAGCAAATTCATCGGGCGGATGTTTCAGGATCCGCTGAAGGGCACTGCCCCCAACATGACCATTGAGGAAAATCTGGCCCTTGCCTATATGCGGGCCTCCTCCGGCACCTCCGCCTTCTCCATGATCTCCCGGGCCGACCGGAAGGACTTCCGGGAGCGCTTAAGCCAGCTGGGTCTGGGGCTGGAGGATCGGATGAATCAGCCGGTCGGCCTGCTGTCCGGCGGTCAGCGTCAGGCGCTTACCCTTCTAATGGCCACCATGGTCACCCCGAAGCTCCTGCTGCTGGACGAGCACACCGCTGCCCTTGACCCCGCCACGGCGGAAAAGGTGCTGGAGCTTACAAAACAGATTGTGGCGGAAAACGGCATCACCTGCCTGATGATCACCCACAACATTCCCTCGGCCCTGTCCCTGGGCAACCGCACCATTATGATGAACAATGGCTCCATTGTGTTGGAGCTTGCGGGGCAGGAGCGGGTGGAAATGACCCCGGAAAAGCTTCTCAAGGTTTTCCACCAGCAGGGCATCAGCAACGACCGCATTGAATTGAGTGCAGAGTGAACAAAGGCCCTCCCCTTTGGGGAGGGTGGCCGAGCGACAGCGAGGTCGGGAGAGGTGCTTCCCTCTTCCGTCAGCCCTTCGGGCTGCCACCTTCCCCATAGGGGAAGGCTTTTTTCGCGATTTTGCAACCACCCCCGTTTTTTGTCGAGTATTCTATTGAGAGGAGGCTTTGCCCATGGAGGATGAACGCATTGTGGCCCTGTACTGGGAGCGCAGTGAACAGGCCATCACGGAAACCGAGAAAAAATATGACCGTTACCTGGAAAAAATCGCCCACAACATCTTAAACAATATAGAGGACAGCCGAGAAAGCGTCAATGATACATACCTCGCCGCGTGGAATTCCATGCCGCCCCACCGGCCCGGCGTGCTGTCGACCTACCTTGCCAAGCTGACCCGTCGGATTTCCATTGACCGGTTCCGCTACCGCACCCGGGGCAAGCGGGCAGGTTCCGAGTACGCGATTTCCCTGTCGGAGCTTTCCGACTGCGTGTCCGGGGGCAACACCGCTGAGGAAATCGTTAACGCCAAAGCCCTTGCCGATGCCATCGGCATTTATCTGCGGCTGCAAAGCAAGGGAGTGCAGGCCGCGTTTCTGGGCCGGTACTACTTTTTAGACCCGGTGAAGGAAATCGCTTCCTATCTGGGAATGTCGGAAAGCAAGGTCAAGACCCTGCTGTACCGCACCCGGCTGGGGCTGAAGGAATATCTGGAAAAGGAGGGCTTCTGCCTATGACCGCCGAACAATTTCACGACGCGCTGACACTGCTGCCAGAAGATCTGGTAGCACGGGCCGACAAAATTCGCAGCCGCAAGCGGACTCGAATTCCGTGGAAATCCTGTGCCGCCATCGCGGCCTGCTTTGCGGTGCTGCTGGCCTTGGCCTACCGCCATGCCCAGAAGAACAGCGCGCCAACAGCCCTGACAGCGGTCCCCTTTGCCGCCCATCAGGAGGAAGCGGCAGATTCCGCCGAAGCGCCCCGAATGGAAGCCGCAAAGGGAGCGCCCGCAGACTCTGATTCCGACGCCGCAGCAGACAGTGCCATTATCTATCCCTGTGTGGAAACCCCGTGCAGGCCGAATGCTGCCGTCATCGATTGCTCCATCTCGATCCTTACCTCCCGGGCAGACTTGGAGGACTATTTTGCGGAAATGGGCGAATATTATCAGCTAAACGCTCTGCGGGATGCCTGCCATAACTATGACGAGGACTGGTTTATGTCCTCCGATCTGCTGCTGATTCCCGTGGACGGCGTATCCGCCGGGCAGACCTGCATTGTCACAGAAATGTCCTGTCAGGAGGGGCACTGTAATGTTGTCATTACGCTGACCGGTGAGGAAACCGACGAGCTGACGAATTACCGCGTCGCGGTTCCCGTGGAGAAGGGTTCCGTCACCGACACCCAGAATATCGCCGTCACCTATAAATCCGACACAACCAACTGAAAAAACCACCTATCGAATGTCCTCCATCCGGCATATAATAAGGCCATCAGAAATCATTACAGGAGGAAATCACTATGAAAGTCAAGAAGTTGTACCGTTCCCGGGAGAATGCCATGCTGGCAGGCGTCTGCGGCGGCATCGGTGAGTTTTTTGAAATTGACCCCACGCTGGTGCGGCTGGCATGGGTGGTCTTAGGCTTCTGCGGCGGTGTCGGCATCTGGGCCTACATCATCGCCGCCCTTATCATCCCCCAGCGGCCCCAGTATATTGAAGGGGAAAAGGGATAAAAAAGCGCAAAAACGGTGCCGCAGTCGACACCGTTTTTTCTTGTCATTGACGGATTTAACCCGCGATGCTATAATGTGCGCACATAAGGAGGTGGCATCCATGCCCACTGTTCGCTCACGGTTCTCTCTTACCGGCAATCAACTGAAGCTACTCGCACTGCTCACCATGACCATCGACCACATCGGGGCCGTGCTTCTGCCCCAATATGAGTTTCTTCGGATCATCGGCAGGCTTGCCATGCCCATCTACGCCTACATGATCGCCGAGGGCTGCCACTATACCCACGACCGGATGCGGTATTTTCTGCGGCTTGCCGGACTGGCGGTGGTGTGCCAGGTGGTCTATGGATTCGTGGGGCGCTCCCTGTACCAGTGTATCCTGGTGACCTTCTCCCTGTCAATCGGACTGATCTGCGCGGTGGAAAATGCGCAGAAAAAGGGGACGTCCGGCGCTGCCCTTGCCGCTGCCGCCCTGTTTGCCGGGATCTATTTTGTTTGTGAAAAGCTTTCACTGTATGTGCCCGGCTTCCATGTGGATTACGGCTTTTGGGGCGTGATGCTGCCGGTGATCGTGTACTTCGGCGGACGCAGCGTCTGGGCATTTCTGGCGGGGCTGACGGTTCTGTGCCTGTCGCGGGGCGGGCTGCAATGGTGGGCCATGCTCACCGTGCCGCTGATCGCGCTGTACAATGGGCAGCGTGGAAAGCACCGGCTGGGCTGGATGTTCTACCTGTATTACCCGGCGCATCTGGTGGTGATTTACCTGATCGATTTTCTCCTGTAATACGATTCCGGCGGAGCCTGTGCCCCGCCGGTATTTTTTATTCAAATGCCAATCCAAAATAGCCGGGGGTCCAGCCGTCCCCGGTCAGGGGGTGGAACATGGCGAAGGGCCTGTCTCCGGGCGCTCGGAATGTCCCCTGCTCATAGCCCAGCGTGCCGAGGATTCCCCCCGCCTTCGCCGCGTCGCCCAGCAGTTCCTGTCCAAACAGCTTCTCCCCTTCCGGCGATGCCGCGAGAAGAAAATCCTGCCCCGCGTACAGCTTCGCGCCGGCAGCCAGGTATTCTATGGCCCCCGCCTCCTGCACCACGCCGCCTTTTGGTAAATACGCCCGGCGAAGAGACGCGTATTCCTCCGGCGTAAGCTGCCGCAGAGGAATTGCTTGTTCAGCGCGGGCAGAGATGTCCCGCATGCCGCCGAAGTTGACATAACCCAGCTTTTCGTACATCCGCCGCAGGCCGGCATCCGCCGGAACCAGAATGCAGCCGGCATAGCCCTGTCCCGCCAGCTGCTCATGGGCCAGACCCATCAGTTCCCGGCACAGGCCCTGCCCCCGGACGTCCGGACGGGTTCCGATGGCGTAGAGATAGGCCAGCTTCCGCCCCTCACAGGCAGCGTCCATCCAGCTCAGCGCGGCGGCAAGCCGTCCCTGCCGGGTCAGGGCGCAGACCCGGGACGGGTCAAAGGCTGTCCTCAAAAATATGTCGATCCAGTCATCTTCGTTACCGAAGCATTCCGTCCAGAGCGTCCTCAGCGCACTCGTCTCCATGCAGCTCCTCCATCAGGCAGGCCCAGTATTTTTCCTCGAAATGGTGAGGCTGATAGCTGAGTTTGGCCTTTCGCAGTCCCTCCAGCCCCATATCGTCCTCCCGGTTCAGGAATTGCACCTCCGGGTATTTCGCCCGCAGATACCGGGCGAATTCCCAGTTGATGGCGGCGTAGGCCCCGTCCACATCCTCCCGGGCCTTCTCGAAATGCACGTCGATGGTGTCCGGGGACAGCCGGGAACCCATGGTCACCGCCAGCACCTCCCCGCCGTCCATCAGCATCAGGCCATCCATGCCCAGCGCCTTAAAATGCCGGAAGGCCCGATGGATGGCGATTTGCTCCAAAAGATATTCCCCGTGGGGGTCCTCGGCGATGCGCTGGCGGTACCAGTTTTCCACCATCTCCTGGGCCGGCTCCAGATTGTCCGCTTCCAGCGGTACACAGACGGCATCCGGGTGCTCCGCCTGAAAGCGGTGCAAATGGTTGCGCTTTTTCTGTAGCTTCCGCCCTCTCAGGTCGGCAAGGTCATTGATGGCGTAGACATAGTCAAAGCCGTCCCGGTCTGTGCGGACAAGAAATTTTCCGGGGAACCAGGCTTCCAGCTCCTCGGACTCGGCCTTTGTCATGCTGGTGATCCGGCAGGGAATGCCCCGCTCCCGGGCGTCGCGCATCACCGCCTCCAGCACAGCCTTCCGGTCACCGGTGCCCATGGGATAGGGATAGACGCTTTTCCCGTTGAAATGGGAGAAAAATCCCACACAATCCGGGAAAAATACCGCTTCCTGCCGTCCCCAGAGGTACATATTGGCAAAGGAATATTCACAGCTCCGTCCGGGGCAGGCAAGCAGGATTTTTTCGTAGTCAACCTTCTGCGACAGCTTCAGCCGCTTGAATTCGATCATTTTTAACACTTCCTTCGGTGGGACTATAGCACAGTTTGTCCGGAAAAACAAGCCGCAATCCAGCAAAAAGAAGCGGCAGCGCCGCTTCCTTTTTACAGAATCTTCCGCAGTCCCGGCACTTTTTTCAGCGCCCAGGTAATCCCGCTGTAGACCGCCATGCCAAAGACGCAGTACCACAAGGAGGTGACGATGGGCCCCGCGCTCTCCCCCATCCAGCCGATGAGCAGGGGCTTCACCACCGGGCGCAGCACCGGCTCCAGAATGTACACCCCCAGCATCAGAGGGCTCAGGGTCCTCAGAACCGCTTCAAATCCCCGCCGGAAGGTTCCCTCGCGGTGGGGCCGGGTGAACAGATACTTCGTCAGCACGAACACCGCCATGGCTGTGGCATAGACGAACAGGCGCAGATAGCTGCCGGAAAAAGCCGTGCGCAGGCCCTCATGGCAGGTCACCACGGCGCTTGCGAAGATTCCTCCCGCAATCACCGTCAGACTGAGGGCTGCCCACCTCCAATCGGCCTTGTCCCACGGCAGCTTTTCCTCCAGATAGTACCCCATAATGGGGTAGAACAGGATATCCACCGTGGCGAGGGGCACAGAAAACGCGTTAGAAAAGGGCAGATTCGGGTATCCTTTGTAGTTGGTAATGTAGCCAATGCCAGGAAGCAGGGAGCCGAACAGAAAACGAAGGCCAATCAGCACAGCCGCGTCCGTATGGGTCATGCCCCGAACCGCCCGACGCAGAAAGGGCAGGCACACCAGAAAGCCCAGATAGGCATACAGGTACCAGTGGGTCACGTCCATATTCCCGGCGAAAAAGCCCCGGAAGAAATCTCCCACGTGAAAATCCGAAAAACACCGGAAAATGTAGGTAAACGAAGACGCGAAAAAGGTCAGCAGCAGGAAACGGGGAATCCGTCTGCCGTAAACCACCCGTCCCGGCTCGTCCCTGCCCAGCAGCAGCGCCCCGGAAATCAGGAAAAACAGCGGCACATTGATGACCACAAGGCAGGTGATGCAGCACAGCACGAAGCTGCCGCCCAGCCCCACCGCCGCTGTGTGGTAAAGCTCCGCCAGCTCCGAGTGGTGAACCATCACCAGGAACGCAGCCAAAATCCGCAGAAAATCCAGATGATATTTTCGTTTAGCGACAGCTTTTTCCATGTTTCCGTCCTCTGAGAGAATATACGGAAATACTACCACAGGGCATTTGGCCTGTCAAGTTTCATCAGGCAAACAGCTTCCGGTCAAGGCCCCGCTTTTTCAGGGCGTAGTACAGCGCGGTGCCCGGCACCAACAGCACCACCGCCTCACCGATGGCAACATAAACGGCATTCAGCGCGAAACCGCCGCCGATGTACACCGTCAGCTCCCAGCCCACAAGAAACGCGTTGGCGATGGCGGGCATCAGCATCCCTAACAAAGGGTAGCCCTTCACCGTGAAATCCCGTGTCAACCACATTCCTTCGGCGGCGATCAGTGTCGCGGCGGAACCTACCACAAAATCCAGCGGCAAGGCGGCGGCAAAGGTGATGTTGAACAGCAGGCAGCCGATGGTCAGACCCGGCACGGCAGCGGGGGTGAAGAAGGCCAACACGCACAGGGCTTCGGACAGGCGCATCTGAATGGCCCAGGTGGCGGAGCCGGGCAGCAGCAGGTTCTGCAGGTGAGTCAGCACGGCGTACAGGGCGGCAATGACGGCGGCCTGCACCAGATATTTGGTGGTTTTTTTCATATTCTTGCCTCCAAAAATGGAAAATGGGCGCAGTCCGCGCCCACAGCAAAACAAAATGGGCGCAAAAGCACCCATCCAAATCCCCTAGTTTTGTTTACCGACAGGATGGTCACGAACTGTCCTATTAGGGAAGCGCTGAATAAATCGGCAAGAGCTGACAGCGAGAGATTTTGATTCAGCGGAAGGTTCGAAAAACAGAGGAATACTGTATGTATTTCCTGTTTTTCAAACCGCACCGATGGAGCAAAAGATCCGCTGCTCAGCCGCAGGCGATTTGTTCAGAGGTTCCTCAGGTTGTGGCTGTATTCTACACGAAATCAGGTGAGATGTCAAGCATTACCCTCTTCGCCCTTAATTTTCCTCACACGCTGTGCTATTGTATCCGTGGTGCTACCAGTAACGGTAGGCGGTTCCCCCTTCCCGGGGGTATCTTCTTACCCCCAATCGAAAGAAAGGGGGTGGTCGATTTGGTTACATGGCAAGAGCTGTTTCAGTTTGGCATTTTCCTAATCGCGCTGATCTCCCTGATCATTCAGGACAAAGAGAACAAGAAGTAACCGCCACGCCCCCAAGCTTAACGGTTACTTCTCGTAACTAACACAGGGGGAACCGTCTGCCGGTAGCACCCTTCGTACTTGTATTATAGCCCACTTCCTATGATATGTCAATGCTCCCGACGCGGTTGCCGGGAGCATTTTATCACGCCAGATAAATGGCCTTGCAGGCCAGCATGGTCTCGTAGCAGTCCAGCTTCGACACCAGCTCGATGGGCGCGTGCATACTCAGCACGGGCACGCCTGCGTCCACGGTGACAATGTTCCGGTTTGCCATGTACGCCGCCACGGTGCCGCCGCCGCCCTGATCCACCTTGCCCAAAGTGGCAGTCTGCCAGATGACCCCGGCATTATCCAGGGTGGTGCGGACATGGCCCATGGCCTCGGCGGAAGCGTCGGAGGCGCCGCTCTTGCCCCGGGAGCCGGTGTACTTGCAGATGGCAACGCCAAAATTCAGCTGGCTGTTGTTCCGCTTGTCGCAGGTCTCGGGGAAGTTGGGGTCAAAGGCGTTGGACACGTCGGCGGACAGGCAGAAGGACTGCGCAAAGCAATCCGCCAGCTTGACCCCCTGGGCATCGCACAGGCCGCCCATAAAATGCTCAAAATAACGGCTCTGCATACCGGAAATGCCCACGGAGCCGATCTCCTCCTTGTCCGCCAGAATGCACACGGCGGTCTTTCTGGGGCTTTCGATGGCAAACAGGGAATCCAGCTCCGCGTAGGCGCAGACCCGGTCATCGTGACCATAGGCCGCCAGCAGGCTCCGGTCGAGGCCCACCTCCCGGCAGCGTCCGGCAGGCACCACCGTCAGCTCGGCGGACAGGAAGTCCTCCTCGATAAGGCCGTACTTTTCGTTCAGCCACTTCATGATGTTCAGCTTCACAAGGTCCGCGCCCTCGCCCTCGATGGGTTCGGTGCCCAGAATCACGTTGAGCTGCTCGCCCTCAATGCCCTTGGCAAGGGGCTTCTGCATCTGATCCCCCGCCAGATGAATGAGCAGATCGGTCACCATCAGTACGGGGTCATTGTCGTCCTCGCCGATGGTCACAGTGACCACGGTGCCGTCCTTGCGGTAGACCACGCCGTGAATGGCCAGCGGAATGGTGGGCCACTGGTACTTCTTGATGCCGCCGTAGTAGTGGGTCTTGAGGTAGGCAATCTGGGCGTCCTCGTACAGAGGGTTGGGCTTCACGTCCAGACGGGGGGAGTCCACGTGGGCGGCGCAGATGTTCGCGCCCTTTTCCAGAGACTCGGTGCCGATCACCGCGAGAGCGATGGCCTTGTCCCGGTTATTATAGTAGATTTTGTCGCCGGGCTTTACCTCCATGCCGGGGGCAAAGGGCTTGTAGCCCCGCTTCTCCGCCTCCCGGACGGCCCAGGCCGTGGCCTCCCGCTCCGTTTTGCAGGCGTCCATAAAGGCCATGTAGCGGCGGCAGTAGGCCTTCATTTCCTCCCGCTGCTCGGGGGTAATCCGGGCGTAGCCGTTCTTGGGAGCCATCAGTAGATTCTCCCGCAATTCATCAGTCGTCATAGGGACACACTCCTTTTAGTTCAATTTTCTTCCATTATACCAATTTCCCGCAAAAAAGCAAGGCAGATACCATGGAACTCCTCCTGAGTCCCATTATTTTCCAGACAATAATCGCACTGTTCCCGGAACCATTCGGCGCTTTTCTGGGCAGCGATGCGCCGTTTGGCGTAGTCCCGGCCGATGCCGTCCCGAACCGTCAGCCGCTGAATTCTGGCTTCCTCCGGGGCGGTGACGGCAACGGTCACGTCGCACAGTTCCGCGAGGCCCCCCTCAAACAGGGCGATGGCGTCAATGGCGGCAAGCTTGGGCTTCCCAGCCAGCCGCCGCAAAACCTCCGCCTTCACCGCGCCGTGGGTGATGGCGTTCAGGTCAGATAGTGCCTTTTCGTCGGAAAATACGCGACTTCCCAGCTTTTTTCGCTGCAAAACACCGTTTTCCACGCTGCCGGGGAACCGGGCTTCGATGGCACGCAAAAGCGCCGGGTCGGTGCGCAGCAGCTCATGGTAGATAGCGTCGCAGTCCAGAATCAGGCCGCCCTGCTCCGCGATGCAATTCAGCAGGGTGGTTTTTCCGCAGCCGGTGCCGCCGGTGATGCCCAGAATCATTTCTCGACCTCCGCGTCCACGATGTGAAAGGCGGCGGCTTTTTTCAGCCGGTTCTGCACCGCGTAGGCAACGCCGCCGCCCACAGGGCACCGGGCGTAGACCTGATGAATGGCGGGGTCGTCCAGCTCCCGCAGAGCCGAAAACAGGCCCGCGGACAGGGTCGCCGGGTCGGCTTCCTTCCCGTAAGACAGAGGATTGCAGTCCGCGTACAGGGGCAGTTCCTCCTCAAAGCACAGCACCCGGTCGCCGGGGGTGAAGTGGCGGCGGATATAGGCCGCCGCCTTTTCCCGGGAGCCTGCCACGATGACCACCGGCTCGGCGGGGGCATAGTGGCGGTACTTCATGCCGGGGGCCTTCACCACGGCGTCCTTGTCAATCTGCGCTGTCACCGCCTTGTCCACCACCAGATCGCCCAAAACCGCAATCAGCTGTTCCGGGGTGATTCCGCCGGGGCGCAGCAGCCGGGGCCGGTCCTCGGTCAAATCCACAATGGTGGATTCCACGCCCACCCGGCAGGGGCCGCCGTCCACCACAGCGGCGATTTTTCCGTCATGGTCGTGGAGCACATGCTGGGCGGTGGTGGTGGAAGGCTTGCCGGAAAGGTTGGCGGAGGGAGCCGCGATGGGCACGCCGGACAGCCGGATGATTTCCCGGGTCACGACATTGTCAGGACAGCGAAGGGCCACCGTATTTAAGCCTCCGGTGGTTCGGCGGGGCACAATCTCCCGGGCGGGCAGCACCATGGTCAGCGGCCCGGGCCAGAAGGCCTTCGCCAGATCATAGGCCGCTTTGGGAATGTCATGGCAGAACTGCTCCATCTGCTCTGCATCCCAGATGTGCAGAATCAGGGGGTTATCCTGAGGCCGTCCTTTTGCCTCAAAAATCTTCGCCACGGCGGCCTCATTCAGGCCGTCCGCGCCCAAACCATACACCGTTTCGGTGGGAATCGCCACCAGTTCTCCCCGACGAATCAGCTCAGCAGCAATAGCAGGCGTCTGCTTGTCTAAAGCGGACAGTAATTGTGTATTCATCATACACCTCCATAATTGTCAATTGTCAACTGTCAATTGTCAATTGAAAAAGCATCGGGCAGCTACGAAATGTCCGCAGCTGCCCGGAAAAAGCTTTTTGTGATTACACGGTGGGCTGGTTGGCAGCCTCGATGATCTTGACGAACTTCTCGGGCACCAAAGAAGCGCCGCCGATCAGGCCGCCGTCGATGTCGGGCTGGGCCAGCAGCTCGAAAGCGTTCTTGTCATTCATGGAGCCGCCGTACAGGATGGAGATAGCCCGGGCATTCTTGGAGGAGTACAGCTTGCGAACCACGGAGCGGATCATCTCGCAGACCTCTTCCGCCTGATCGGGGGTGGCGGTCAGGCCGGTGCCGATGGCCCAAATGGGCTCGTAGGCGATGATGACCTTGCGGATCTTGTCCTCGGGCACACCAGCCAAGCCCAGCTTGATCTGCATGGTGATGTGCTCAGCGGTGATGCCGGACTCCCGCTGCTCCAGGCTCTCGCCGCAGCACATAATGGGAATCAGGCCGGCTTCCAGCGCAGCCAGAACCTTGGCGTTGACGTCGGCGTCGGTCTCGCCCATGGCGCGGCGCTCGGAGTGACCGATGATGACGTACTTGCAGCCGGCATCGGTCAGCATATTGGTAGCAATCTCACCGGTGTAAGCACCGGAGGGGTTGGCGTTGCAGTTCTCAGCGCCGATGCCCACCCGGGTCTCACGCATGGCGCGAACAGCAGCGGGGATGCAGACGGCGGGGACACACAGGGCGACATCGCACCAACGGCCCTTGGGCATAATGGCCTTCAGCTGGGTCATGAATTCCTTTGTCTCGGAAGGAGTCTTGTTCATCTTCCAGTTACCGGCAATCACGGTCTTACGATACTTTCTGTTCATTTCCTAATTTCTCCTTATTCTAACATCCGGGAGGATGTGCATTGACTGACTTTTCCGCAGACGAGCCGTTTGCGGTCCGGCAGAGGCCGTTCCTCTGCCGCAAAAAATGCGGTGCGGGGAAAAGCGGGGCGAAGGGCGTCCCTCCGCCCCGCCAATTCAATTTCAATACGATTTTAAGTATGATTACTTATCCTGCAGGCAGGCAATACCGGGCAGCTCCAGGCCCTCCAGGAACTCCAGGGAAGCGCCGCCGCCGGTGGAAATGTGGGTGATTTTGTCGGCAAAGCCCAGCTGCTCGCAGGCTGCCGCGGAGTCGCCGCCGCCAACAATGGTAGTTGCGCTGCTGTCAGCCAGAGCCTGTGCAACCGCGATGGTGCCCTTCGCCAGCGTAGGATTCTCGAACACGCCCATGGGGCCGTTCCAGACCACGGTCTTGGCGCTCTTGGCGGCGTCAGCGAACAGGGCGCGGGTCTTCTCGCCGATGTCCAGACCCATCTTGTCAGCGGGAATGGCATCGGAAGGCACAGTCTCCACAGCGATGTCGCCGTCGATGGGGTCGGGGAAGGAGGCGGCAACCACGGTATCAATGGGCAGCAGGAGCTTGACGCCCTTGGCTTCCGCCTTGGCCATCATTTCCTTGCAGTAGTCGATCTTCTCATTGTCCAGCAGGCTGGTGCCCACGCTGTAGCCCTTGGCAGCCAGGAAGGTGTAGGCCATGCCGCCGCCGATGATCAGGGTGTCCACCTTCTCCAGCAGATTGTTGATGACATTCAGCTTGTCGGAGACCTTGGCGCCGCCTAAGATAGCGACAAAGGGACGCTCGGGGTCAGCCAGCGCCTTGCCCATAATGGAGACTTCCTTCTGCACCAGATAGCCGCAGACGGCGGGCAGGTAATCTGCCACACCGGCGGTGGAAGAATGGGCGCGGTGGGCGGTGCCGAAGGCATCGTTGACGAAAATGTCAGCCATGGAGGCCAGTTCCTTGCTCAGCTCCGGATCGTTCTTGGTCTCGCCCTTCATGTAGCGGGTGTTCTCCAGCAGCATGACCTGACCCTCCTGCAGAGCGGCGGCCTTGGCCTTGGCGTCCTCGCCGACAACGTCGGCTGCCATAATGACTTCCTGACCCAGCAGCTCGCTCAGACGGGCGGCGACGACCTTCAGGCTCAGCTCGGGCTTCCATTCACCCTTGGGCTTGCCCATATGGGAGCACAGGATGACCTTGGCCTTGTGGGCGATCAGGTACTGGATGGTGGGCAGCGCAGCAACGATACGCTTGTCAGAGGTGATGACACCGTTCTTAGTGGGAACGTTGAAATCACAGCGGCACAGCACACGCTTGCCGGCTACGTTGATGTCCTCAATGGACTTTTTATTGTAGTTCATTGTACTTCCTCCATATCATTTAGGGGTTTTATCCCCTCATTTTACCAAAATCCTTCAGACCGGGGAAAGAAAGCTGCCGCAGGGCCTCAAACACCGTAATGGCCACGGCGTTGCTCAGGTTCAGGCTCCGGGCATCCGGGCGCATGGGAATGCGGACGCACTGGTCGTAGTGCTCCATCAGAAAATCCTCCGGCAGGCCTTTGGTTTCCTTCCCGAAGAACAGGTAGCAGCCGTCCTCAAAATCTGCCTCGGTGTAGCACCGGGGTGCTTTGGTGGACAGACACCACATCTGGCGGACCTGATTCCTCAAGAAGAAATCATCTAAGTTTTCATACTCGATGACCTCGACCATGTGCCAATAGTCCAGGCCTGCCCTTCGCACCGCCTTTTCGGAGATGTCGAAGCCCAGGGGACGGATCAGATGCAGCCGACAGCCGGTGGCGGCGCAGGTGCGGGCAATGTTGCCGCAGTTCTGCGGGATTTCCGGCTCCACCAGCACAATATTGAGCATGACCATCACCTCGCGCAGGGCCCTTCGGGGATGTGGTTTTCCGAATCCCATTCGGCTTCTATTGTATGCCAAGTGGGCCGTAAAATCAATCTTAAAAACAGGAAAATTTCAAGTTTTTTATAGAATTCACATAAAAAGTCAAGAAGTCTGCTGAAATTTGTGAAAAATGCTCCCACCCGCCCCTGGCATTTCCGGAATGCGGGAGTTTCCCCGTAAAAGGGGCCGTTTCTCCGTCAAAAGGCAGCGGTTTTGGCATATCCCGCGAAAAACTCCACCTCAAACGAGGTGGAGTTTTCCGTTTTTTGCAGGCGGATCAGCCCACGGCGTTGGCGATGCTGCCGTTTTCCACGGTCCAGCTGCTGCCCTGGGCGGTGAGGGACTGCCCATTGGTCAACACCGCGTCCAGCCGCAGCATCAGCTGCTGGCCTTCCTCGATCGTATCGGGAACCGTGAAGCTCATGTCCGTAATACTGGTGTCATAGCTTCTGTCGGTCTCGCCGGGGGCCATGGTCAGCGCCGTGCTGGCGATCTCCTGACCGTCCAGCGTCAGCACCAGCGTTGCCTGCGCACAGGCAACGCTCTCATCGTCCGATGTAATCACGGGAGCCTGCACCAGCGCGTAACCGCTGAGAATCGTCAGCGTTCCGTCTTCCAGCGCCGCGTCATTCAGCGTCAGGCTGCAAAAAGCCGTCAGAGACGAGGCCAGATTCACCAGCGCTTCGTCCGTGGGATTCTCCGGCGTATTCACCGGAAGCTCCGTGCGGAAGCCGTCCTTGCCGGTAATGGTCACATAATAACCGTAGCCATCGGCTCCGTTCAGATCAGCGGAAGCCACATAAGCGTCGTTCTTCCACTCACAGGCCACGGAGGCAACGTCCTCCCCGTCCAGCCGAACCACAAATTCCGCGCTGTCGCCCTTGGCGTGCTCAGAGGGAACCGCCGTTAGATTCACAGTAGCGCCGTTGGGGCTGCTCCAGGTGGTGACGCTGAGACTGGCATCCGTCAAACTCAGTGTCCGGGCGGAGCTTTCCGCGGAAGCGGCGGTCTGGGCGGTAGCTTTCTCCCCAGCGGGAGTGGTACTCTCTGCTTTTTTGCCGCAGGCGGAGAGGGAAAGCACCATGACGATTGTCAGCAGGGCGCAAAGCACCATGACAATTGCCAGCGGGGCGCTAAAGCATTTCTTTTTCATTGGAATTCCTCCTTTTTCTGCCATCTGTCTTCATTATACCCCATGCCGAAGAAATTTGCAATCCCGTTTTCCCGGGGTTATTTCTCTTCCTGTTCAGGCTCCGGCAGAGCGGTCTTGTCGGCGTTGACGTATGCCATCAGCTCGTCGCCGGTAATGGTCTCCTTCACCAGCAGGAACTCGCTGATCTCATCCAGCAGCTGCCGGTTTTCGGTGAGAATCCGTTTCGCGTCGGTGTAGGCGCTGTCCAGCAGCCGCATGACCTCCTTGTCCACCTCGGCGGCAGTCTCCTGAGAGCAGTCCATTACCGCCTGACCGTCCAGATACTGGTTCTGCACGGAGGCCGTGGACATGAGACCGAACTTTTCGCTCATGCCGTACTGGGTGACCATGTTCCGGGCCAGAGAAGTGGCCCGCTGGATGTCGTTGGCAGCGCCGGTGGTCTGAACGCCGAACACCACCTGCTCCGCCGCCCGTCCGCCGACCAGCGTCCGAAGCTCGGTGCGCAGTTCATCGGCAGTGGACAGGAACTTCTCCTCCTCGGGCATCTGCATGGTGTAGCCCAGCGCGCCGGAAGTGTGGGGAACGATGGTGATTTTGGACACGGGCTGGGCGTGCTTCTCCAGCGCCGCGATGAGGGCGTGGCCCACCTCGTGATAGGCGACCAGACGCTTCTCCATGTCGGTGAGGACGGTGTTCTTCTTCTCGGTGCCCGCGATGACGGTTTCAAAGGAAACCAGCAGATCCTCCTGATTCACCGCCTGCCGGCCCATACGCACAGCCCGCAGCGCAGCCTCGTTCACCAGATTGGCAAGATCCGCGCCCACGGCGCCGGCTGTTGCCTGGGCGATTTTGCGCAGATCCACATCCTCGGCAAGGCGAATCTTCCGGGTGTGCACCTTCAGGGTGTCCAGACGGCCCTGAAGGTTGGGACGGTCCACGATGATCCGGCGGTCAAACCGACCGGGGCGGAGCAGCGCTTTATCCAGGATTTCCGGGCGATTGGTAGCCGCCAGGCACACGATGCCCTTGGAGGGTTCGAAGCCGTCGATCTCGCTGAGCAGCTGGTTCAGGGTCTGCTCCTGCTCGGAGTTGGAGCCGTAGCGGCTGTCCCGGGAACGGCCCACGGCGTCGATTTCATCGATGAAGATGATACAGGGGGCCACCTTCGCCGCCTGCTGGAACAGGTCACGGACCCGGCTGGCGCCCATGCCCACGAACATTTCCACGAAATCAGAGCCGGAAATGGAGAAAAAGGGCACATTGGCCTCACCGGCCACCGCCTTGGCAAGCAGGGTCTTGCCGGTGCCGGGAGAGCCAACCAGCAGCGCGCCCTTAGGCAGCTTCGCGCCGATGGCGGTGTACTTCTGGGGATTGTGGAGGAAATCAATAATTTCCTGTAAGGATTCCTTGGCCTCGTCCTGTCCGGCTACGTCCTTAAAGGTCACGCCGGTCTGCTTTTCCATGTAGACCTTGGCCTTGGACTTGCCCATGCCACCCATGATGCCGTCGCCGCCCATTCGCTTGGTCAGCAGATTCATCAGCAGGAACATACCGCCGATCATGATGGCATAGGACAGAATCATCATAATCATGGAGTTGTCCTCCACGATCTGGTTGTTGACCTTCACGCCCGCCGCGTCCAGCTCCTCCGCCAGGGCCAGCATATCGCCGCCGCTGGGCAGGCCCGTAAAGCAGGCCTTCTGGCGGGAGGGGTCCTTGGCGGCCTCCTCCTTGGTCATGTAGAGAATGCGGTCATAGCGCAGCTCCACCTCTGCCAGCTGACCGGAATTCTTGGCGTCAAAGAAATCCGACAGGGTGGTCTCCGTATACTGACTTTTTTCCACTGTATTCATAATCCAGCTGAACAGCAGCACCAGAATCAGCGCGATCATCAGCGGAGTGAAGAAGCTGCCCTTGGGGCGGTCTCCCTCCGGTTTCTTTCCGTTATTGGGGTTGTTGCCGCGATTTGGATCCATATCCGCTCGCCTCCTTCTTTTGCCACATCATATCACACTTTTCCGTGTTAAGCAATGAACGATTCTCGGCGGGATGGTAAATTTTCTGTGAATAGGTTACATAATGCCCTGTTTTTCCCATTCCGGCAAAAAATTAGGCTTGAGAAATTGCATATTACCTGCTATAATGCTAACGTCTATTATTATGGATTGAACAGGAGATTCTGTTATGGATGAAAATCGCCGTCCTGCCGGACGGAAAACCCCTTCCCGTCGGGCTGACCGGTTCGCCCAGCGGGAGGAAGTGGAGGAAGTAGAGGGCCAGCTGGAGGGCCGGAACGCCATTACCGAGGCTCTGAAAAGCGGACGCACCATCGATAAGGTCTTTATCGCCGACGGCGACACCGATAAGGGCTTGCAGCGGCTTGCCGCGCAGGCAAAGGAGGCCGGCGCCGTGGTGGTAAGCGTGGACCGCCGGAAGCTGGACGCCATGTCCGCTACCCGTGCCCATCAGGGCATTATCGCCCTGGCTGCCGCCCATGAATATGTAACCATCGACGACATTCTGGCGGAAGCCGCCGCCCGCAGGGAAGCGCCCCTCATCGTCATCTGTGACGAGCTGTCCGACCCCCACAATCTGGGCGCGATTCTCAGATCCGCGGAGTGCGCCGGGGCCCACGGCGTCATCATTCCCAAACGGCGCAGCGTAGGCCTCACCGCCACCGTTGCCAAGGCCTCCGCCGGGGCTGTGGAATATATGAAGGTGGCCCGGGTCACCAACATCAACAGCGCCATAGCCGAGTTGAAGGACAAGGGCGTGTGGGTGTTCGGCACCGCCGCCGAGGGTTCCATCCCCATGTATCAGGCGGATCTCACCGGCCCCGCCGCCATCGTCATCGGCAATGAGGGCGCTGGGCTGAGCCCCCTCGTCCGCAAGAACTGCGATGTGATGGTAAACATTCCCATGGCCGGACACATCAGCTCCCTGAACGCGTCCGCCGCAGCATCTATTTTATTGTATGAGGCGGTACGCCAGCGCACCTAATCAGGAGGATACCCAATATGGATGATATGGAGAACAATCAGGATTTCGATTTAGAGGACATTCTGAAGGAATTCGGCGACCACCCGGAATCCGAGGAGCCGTCCGAGCCTGCCGGGCAGATGCCCGAACTGCGGTTCGATGATCCGGAGACGGAAGAAGAACCGGCAGCGTCTGCGGAAGCGGAGGCAGAACCGGCGGAACCTCTGGAATCGGAAGTGTCCGCTGAGGAGCCGGTGGAACAGCCGCTTTCCGACACCCTGGACTTCGGGCCCGAACAGACGCCGGAAGCACCGGAAGTGACCGACGAGCCGACCATTGTGGTGGATCTGTCGGAGGAGCTGCCGAAGGAAGACCCCAAGCCAGCCGTAGCAGAGCCTGCCTTTGAGGTGGAGGAGGAATTCATCCCCGCCCCCATTGTGTTCACCCCCCGCTCCCGTCTGAAGGAGCTGAAAAAGCAGCTGGTTGCCGGCCCGGAACGGCGGTACTATGAGCTGTCCGAAATGGGCATCGGCAAATTGCAGGCCGCGCTGCTGGTCAATGTGCTGGTGGTGCTCATCTGCGCCGGCGTTACCGCCCTGTTCGCCCTGAATCTGGTACCGGAGAACCGGATCAAGCTGGTGGTATTCAGTCAGGTGCTTGCAATGCTGATTTCCGCCCTGCTGGGCAGCAGTCTGATGCTGGACAGTCTGGGTGACCTTTTGAAGGGCCGCTTCACGGTGAATACCCTGCTGACGCTGACCTTTGCCGCCTGCCTCATCGACAGCGTTTTCTGCCTGAAGGAGCTGCGGGTACCCTGCTGCGCCGCCTTCAGTCTGGAAATGACCATGGCCATGTGGGCAAGACTGCAAAAGCACAACACCGAAATGGCCCAGATGGACACCATGCGCAAGGCCGTCCGCCTGCACGGCATCGTCCGGGTGGAAAACTACTATGAAGGCAAGGACGGCCTGCTCCGCAAGGAGGGCGAGGTTTCCGACTTCATGGATACCTATCAGAAAATGCCCGCACCCGAGGTGGTGCAGTCCGTTTATGCGGTGCTGAGTCTGCTGGTCTGTATCGGCATTTCCGTGTTCGCCGGAATGCTCCACGGCCTGAGCATGGGCGTGCAGATTCTGTCCACTTCCCTGCTCGTGGCGGTGCCTGCCAGCTTTTTCGTCTCCATCTCCCGCCCCATGGCGATTCTGGAGACCCGTCTGCACATGGTCGGCACCGTGCTGTGCGGCTGGGAAGGCGTGAAGGATCTGTGCGGCAAGGCCGTGTTCCCCATTTCCGATCTCGACCTGTTCCCTCAGGGCAGCACCAAGCTCAACGGCGTCAAATTCTACGGTCAGCGCAACCCCGACGAGGTGGTCTCCTACACCACCTCCGTGATTCACGCCGCCGGCGGCGGGCTGGTGCCCGTATTCGACCAGCTGCTGAAAAGCCGCAGCGGCCAGCTGTACAGCGTGCACAGCTTCCGCAACTATGGCGACGGCGGCATCGGCGGCGAAGTGGAAGGGCTGCCGGTTCTGGTGGGCACCATGAGCTTTTTGCAGGACATGGGCGTGGAGATTCCCGAGGGAACTATGGTGAGTCAGGCTGTTTACGCCGCCGTGGACGGCGAGCTGTGCGCGGTCTACGCCATCTCCTACGCCAAAATGCGTTCCGCCGCCGCCGGTCTTGTGACCCTGTGCGGCTACCGGAAGCTGAAGCCCTTGAAGCTCAGCGGCGACTTCATGATGACGGAGAGCTTCCTGCGCTCTAAGTTCAATGTAAAGACCAGCCGCATCGCCTTCCCCGACCGGGATACCTGTCAGAAGCTTCAGCAGCACCCCATCGACCCCGACGAGCCGGTGCTGGCGCTGACCACCCGGGAGGAGCTGGTAAGCGTGGCCTACGCCATTACCGGCGCCCGGACTCTGCGGCAGGCCACCAAGCTGGGCGTGATTATTCATCTCATCGGCGGCACGCTGGGCCTTCTCATCATGCTGGTGCTGGGATACCTTGGCAGCACCCAGCTGCTGACCCCGGCAAATATTCTGCTCTATCAGCTGATCTGGGCCGTTCCCGGCCTGCTGGTCACCGAGTGGGCACGTATTGTATAAGGATAAGATACGCAAGTCCCGGGTTGGAATTCCAACCCGGGACTTATTTTGTCACGCTATCCGCAAATCCAGTTTTGGAAGCCGGGGGTATAGAAGCAATTGCCTTCCGTATCCACCCACATGGCCTCCGCGCCGCAGCTTTGGGCCAGTTTCTCTCCTTCCTCCTTTGGCAGGACGAACAGGGCCGTGGACAGCGCGTCGGCAAGACCGGAGTCCCCGCAAATCACGGTGACGCTTCGGAAGCGTCTCGCGGGATACAGGGTCGCCGGGTCGATGATGTGGTGGTAGGTTTCCCCGTCCACTACATAATAGCGCTGGTAGTCGCCGCTGGTGACGATGGCGCTGTCGGTATCATACAGGGTATGCAGATATTCGGAGCCCCCATCCGGGTCGGTGATACCCACCACCCAAGGAGTGCCGCTGTCATCCTTGGGGCCGGTGGCGCAGACGTTGCCGCCCACGCTGATGAGGAAGCCCTCCGGAGCCGCTTCCGCCGCCCGCTGGGCAGACCAGCCCTTGGCTACCGCGCCCACGTCAAGCCGCAGCGCAGGGTCCGACAGGTACACCGTTCCCGCTTCCTCGTCAATCTTCACCGAGGCCCAGTCTGTATGGGCGGCGGCTTCCTTCAGGGCGGCTTTGTCGGGCAGGGCGGCGTGGTCCGGGTCCGCAAGTCCGGCGGTTCTGGCCGCATGCCACAGGGAAAGGACGCTGCCCATTGCCGCGTTCACGGCGTGGTCTGTCAGTTCATAGTAGTCCCGGCAGTCCTCCAGCAGGCGAAGGATTTCCCCATCCACCTTCACCGGGCCAATCCCGGCATGGTCGTTGACGGTTTTCAGGTTATTCAGGCCCTCGTAGTCGTTGTAGATGTCGAACAGCCGGTGGTAGTGCAGCAGCCGGTCGTGAATCTGCCCGGCCTGCTCCCAGAAGGCGTCCTCGTTGTCAGACTGAGCGGTGATGCAGGTCACGGTGTCGAATACGTCCAGATAGGTGGCCTGATACTGCAGTTTTTTCTTCCCCGGCAGGGCGCAGCCTGTAAGCAGCAGGCTCAAAATCAGCCCAATGGTGAGATAGCGGCGCATATTACACTTCCTCAAGCAGCCTGTCCAGCTTTTCCGCGAAGGCTTCGATGGAATAATTCCGGGAAGCCTTCACCGCCCCGGCGCGAAGGTTCCGGTATGTTTCCGAATCCGGGTCCCGGGAAATGGCCCGCAGGATCTCCGCCAGCGCCGCCGGGTCGTTATTCCTGACAAGAATGCCGCTGACGCCGTCCTCCACGATTTCCGGCAGGGCACCCCGGTCGCCGCAGACGCAGATCAGGCCGCTGGCCATGGCTTCCACCACGGCGATGCCGAAGCCCTCCGCGCAGTCCGGCAGGTGCACGAACACGTCCGCGTCCGCCAGCAGTTCCGGTACATCCGAGCGGGTGCCCAAAAATGTCACTCTGTCCGCAATGCCCAGTTCCCGTGCCAGGGCCTGTAACGGCTCCCGGTAGTCGCCGTCGCCGGCGACGGTGAAGCGGTAATCCACCTCCGGGAGACTGCCGAGGGCTTTGAGAATGGTCTGCACGCCTTTTTCCTCGATCAGGCGTCCCACGTAGATGAGCCGCAGGGTGTTGCCGCTGCTTACGCGCTCACGGGAAAACCGCTTCAGAATGGCTCCGTTGTAGATCACCGCGATGTGTTCCTCCGGCAGGCCAAGGTAATGCACCAGGCTGTCCCGAACCGAATTGGAAATGGCGACAGCCTTGTCCGCCTTGCGGAAGGTGATCCTGTAAATCCATTTTCTCAGGGCCAGCCCCTTTTTCCTTCTGCCGTTGCACAGCTCAAAGGCGTTGGAATGGGCGTACCAGAGCACCTTGATTTTGGGATTTCGCATTTTGGCGAGCATCGCCAAAATGCGAAGCATAGGCGCGGCATGGTGGGTAATCACCGCGTCCACACGTTCTTCCTCACACAGCTTCAAAATCCGCCTGCATACAGCCAAGGCGCCCTGCTTTTCCTTATCCATGACGATGACCCGGCAGCCGCCTGCTTCGATCTGTTCCGCCACAGGCCCGCCGGCCCAGGCGAATACGAACAGATTCTCATGCCGGGAATACGCAGCGTAATCACGAAGCAGGCTTTCGATCCCGCCGGCCCGCCCGGATACCATCAGATGCAAAACTCTCATCCAACTGTCCCCCCTATTCGGCTTCTCCACAATTTCAGCTTGCGGATTCCGGGGCCAATCAATATGGTCCGAAGTCCACGTCCATCAGCAAATGCCTGTTTCTTTTCTCTTCCGGCGGGAGCTTGTGATAGTCCCCGTAAAAATGGGTAAGGTATGCCTCACGATCCCGGTAGCTCAGGAACGTCTCCGTCTCAAACCGGATGGGCTCCAGATGTGTGACCCAGCCACGGTCAATGGCTTCCTTGCTATACGCGTAGGAGCCGTCCGTAACCACTTTTTGCGTTTCCTGACCGTTGAATTTCACCTGCGTTTGCTTAAAATAGCGCTTGATTCCTTCGTAGGGCAGCAAATGCGCAAACAGCCAAAAGCACCAGTATCTTATTCTCTGGCCCAGGGGGCCTTCCCGCATGTTCCCGCCCATGCCCTTTTTGATCCAAAGCAAACGCTTGCACACAAAATAACGCCGTGCCTGCCGCTTCTGTGCCCTTCTGTCATCCGGAACGTTGTCAAATGGAAAGATATCTACGAAAATTCCGTCGTGCATTTTCACGTTTTCAGAGAATTTCTCCCGAAAATGTGTCTCATTCAGACGAATTTTTGCAAAGGAAAAGGGATAATCCGGTTCCGTGTCCCACGTTTGTAGAAAAAACCTTTCCCCCAGGTCGGTCCTGCACGCCTCCAGAAAGCGCTCATAGTCCTCCCGCAGCATACCGATATCCATATCATCGTCCCATGGGATAAATCCGCCGTGGCGGACAGCCCCCAGAAGCGTACCCGCTGTCAAAAAATACGGAATGTGATGCGTCTGGCAAATGCGCCTGATTTCCTTCGCAATTTCCAGCTCCAGCGCGTGAAGCTTATCCAGCTGCTCATCTTTGTTCATATCTGCCGCTTCCCCTATTTATTGAGATCCCGCTTAATCTGGGTCGTACTGATTTCGGGGGTTCTCGGCAGATAGACAACCTCGACACCCTCGTCTTTCAGAAAATCGAATTTTCCCTTCCAGTCATCCCCGATCACAAAGGTGTCCACACAGTATTTATGGACATCTGTCTTTTTCTGTTCCCAGCAGGTCTCAGGGATTACAAGGTCCACATACCGGATTGCCTCTACCAGCATTTTTCGCTGTTCATAGGTAAAATAGCACTTTTTCCGCTTCTCGTTCCAATTGAATTCATCCGTAGAAATGGCCACAATCAGGTAATCGCCCAGTTCCTTTGCCCGTCTGAGCAGATTGATGTGCCCATAATGCAGCAAGTCAAATGTACCATAGGTAATAACACGTTTCATTCAGGCTTCTCTCCCTCACGAAGTTAATGTTGCCGCCAGAGCGTCATTTCGGTGAGGTCACGCGTTCTCCATCTGTTGCGCGATGTCCGCGTCCACGATTTCCTCACCGGTTTTCTCTGCCAGCTGGGCCTGACTTTCTTCGCTCAAGCCGTTATTGACTTCACAGTGCAGGTCGCAGGTGGAGCAGGCGTCCAGTTCTTCCTTGCTGACCTTGCCGTCTCGGTAATCCCGGCAGATTTTATTCTCGTACATGGAGTAGGGGTGCTTCGTAAACAGGGCCTTGCATTTGTGCCAGACCACCCATGCGGCGGGTACCCAGATATACTTGTGCATGGCGGGGCTGACAGAGCCGATCATCCAGCAGTTCCGGTCGCAGCAGCGAACCTTCTTCCGCACAGCTTCGGCTTCCTCGCTGTTCCACAGTTCGTCCCAGCTCTGCCGGT
Source organism: Clostridiales bacterium (assembly GCA_022772525.1). GTDB lineage: Bacteria > Bacillota > Clostridia > Oscillospirales > Oscillospiraceae > Faecousia. The sequence goes on along the minus strand of JALFAD010000019.1, from coordinate 19,748 downwards.
TCAGATTGCCCATGACCTCCTTGTCCTTGGTGCCGTTGCAGGGCATCACGTCGCCGTAGGGGTCGATGAAGAAGGTGTCAAAGCTCATGTCACAGGGCAAAAGGCGCTTCTGACCGTAGATGTAGTTGATCAGGCCGTGGTTAAAGTAAGCCCGGAACCACTTTTTCGGGCTGTTGCTGCGAAGCAGCTCGTTGACCAGATTTTCAAAATTTTTGGCGACCATGGGTCGGTCGTGGATGATGTTTTTCGACTCCACAAAATAGAAGCTGTTGTGCAAAGACGCGGTGGCGAACTCCATGCCCATTTCGTCGGAGATTTTGTACAGGGGCACCAGATCGGGGGCGTTCTTGTCCTGCACAGTCATGCCGAAGCCCACGTCCTTCATGCCCATTTCCCGCAGCGTTTTCAGGGTCTGATAGCCCCGCTGATAGCCGTTGGGCAGGCCCCGGATCTCGTTGTTCGTGGCTTCCAGGCCTTCAATGGAAATCCGGATTCCAATCTGGGGGAATTCCTTGCACAGATCCACAATCCGGTCGGTAAAGAAACCGTTGGTGGAGATGACGATGCGGTCGGACTTTTTGTAAAGCTCCCGGACGATGTCCTTCAGGTCCGTGCGGATGAAGGGCTCGCCGCCGGTGATGTTGGTAAAGTACATCTGCGGCAGCTTGCGGATGGTTTCGATGGAAATTTCCTCCTCCGGTTTGGAGGGGGCCTTATACCGGTTGCACATGGAGCAACGGGCGTTGCAGCGGTAGGTCACGATGACCGTGCCGTTGAGTTTCTTTTCCTGAGACATAGGCGCTTTCTCCTATCTTTGCAAAATCTGCTGTTTCTTGAATAAAATGTCCAGTATCCGGGCGCTGATTCGCTGTACCGCCAGCGACAAAGCCGCCGTCACCAACAGGCTCATTAAGATAAACACCCCGGAGTTCAGCCCCGGGAAGGCTTTTTCCAGCACGAAAAACGACACGTCATGCAGCAGAAATACCTCGTAGGAGATGGTGCCCAACAGGCGGCTGACCCGGTTTCCCATGGAAATTTTCGTATTCAGTCCCAGAACAAACCCGAGAATTGCCACTCCAAGGACAATTTTCAGAACATAATCCCCCCAGAAGGGGATTCCCTTGCCCATGAGGTATCCAACGCCGAGGATTCCCGCCAGCAGGCACAGGCCTGCGTTTTTTGCCAGCCAGCCCTTGTCTGTCCAGCCTGTGAAGCGATTCTTCCAGCGGCCCAGCAGGATGCCCCATACGAAGCCCAGCACCTCCGGGCACCAGGTCGTTGTATCCGGCTTCATCCCGTAAACCACCAGGCTGAATACCGCTGCAAGGCCGCAAACCGCCCAGTCCCGGTATTTTTCCGACAGGAAGCGGTAACACAGCCAGAAAATCAGGTAGCACACCAGCAGCCAGCGAACCCATCCGCCGATTCTCACCAGCATCCATGGGCTGACCCGGCTGCCTCCGGCGACATAGGCCGCCATGCGGACGGCGTTGGCAAGGACGCAGGGCACCAGCAGCTTGGGAAGCCGGTGACGCCAAAAATATCGGATACTCTCCGGGCGTTTCTCCGCCGCCAGCCGCAGGCCGTAGGCGGAGGTCATAAAGAAAAAGGTGACGCCCACATAGGCGAAGCTGCCCAGCATATCCTGAAGCCGGTTCTGATAGCCGGCGGGCACATGAACCAGCACCACAATCAGGCACCAGAAGCCCCGCATGGCGCCGCTGTTCTCCCGGTCAAAAAAGTGGGCGCCGTCGGGCCGGAATTTGGCCCCCGCCAGCAGCAGCCCGGCCAAAAACAGGAGGATGCCCGCCATAATCAGATTCGTCAGCATAGCGTTTCTCCCCGGTAGAGCTTCAGCAGCTTTTCGGTATAGGCTGCCACGTCGTCAAAGCGGAGGTGAGCACAATTTTCGCTGTAACGGTCCGTCAATTCCCGGTTTCCCCACAGGGTTTGGATTTTTTCCTTCAGCTGGGCGGCGTTTCCGCTTTCAAACAGCTCCCCGGTTTTTCCCACCTCGATCAACTCCGGGATGCCGCCGATGTCGGCCCCCAGCACCGGGGTGCCGTACAGCTGGCTCTCCATGACGGAAAAAGGGCAGTTTTCGTACCACTGGGAGGGATAGACGGAGAACCGGGCCTGCCGGATGAGGTTTTCCAGCGTCGGCCCCCGCTGAAAGCCCACATTTTTGATGTTGGGCACCCCGGCGATCTCCCCCTCCAACGGGCCGGTGCCCGCAAAGACGAAGGGGATTTCCGGCAGCGCTTTGCAAACTTTTAGAAGGGTGTCGATACCCTTTTCCCGGCTGAACCGTCCAAAATACAGAACATAATCCTGTTTTTCCGTTTTCCCGGACTCCACCTTGTCCACAAAGTTGTGCAGCGCCACGGTTTTCCCAGCAAACAGGGGATTACAGTCCATTTTTGTTTTCAGGAATTCCGAGCAGCAGATCATCACGTCGATATTTTTGTAGACGCCGCAGCCGTTCCACAGCATCGCTTCCAGTGTGCCGACGGCGCTTTTCGCCAGGGAACCGTGAATGCACTTCCCTTTCGTGCAGTTTCCGAAATGTCCGCCCAAACACTTTTCGCAGTTTTCCCCGGTATTCGGATTGTTGCACATATGATTTGGGCACACCAGCTGATAGTCGTGAGCGGTGAAAATCACCCGGCAGGGATGCCCCTCCTTCTTCCATTTGGCGATTTCCAGCAGGATGGAGGGGGTCAGCTGGTAGTTAAAGTTGTTGAGGTGGCACACCTCCGGCTGAAAATCCTCCAGCACCAGCCGCAGCTTCTTCCGGGCCTCGGAGGAGTAGATGGTCTTGAGGGGGTAGGTAATCTTTGACAGCTTGGAGCCGCCATGGAAATCCATGTCGGAGGTATAGGCGTTGACCCGGTTTCCCACGCAGCGGCCTTCGTGCTCCATACCGAAATACTGAACCTCATGGCCCATGGATTCCAGATACGCGCCCAGCTTGAAAATATAGGTCTCCGACCCGCCGTTGGGGTGGAGGAATTTGTTAATCATCAAAATTTTCATAGGTTCCCCTCAGCGGCGATACAGCGCCAGCGTCTTATCCACCACGTCGTCCCAGCCGTATTTGTTCAGAATAAAGCCTGCCGCGTTCTTTTTGTAATTGCCCACCATTTCCGGCTGGTCGCACAGCGTTTGCAGCTTCTGCCGCAGATCGTCCACATTGCTCTTTTGGAACAGCACCGCCTCGTCCTCCACCACCTCTGCGCACTCGGGAATGTCCGAGACGAGGCAGCAGTTGCCATAGCTCATGGCCTCCAGCAGGCTCAGGGGCATTCCCTCCAGGTCGGAGGGCAGGGTGTACACATAGGCGTTGCTGTACAGTTCGTCCCGGAGCTTCCCCTGCACGAACCCGGTGAACAGGATGCGGTCGTCTCCTGCCGCCAGATTTTGCAGCTGCTTCAGGTAACGTTCCGTGTCGGAGCTGCCTCCGGCAATTACCAGTTTTTTGTCGGTTTTCACCTGTTTGAAGGCCTCAATCAGGTAGGTTTCACCCTTTTCCGGCACAATTCTGCCAAGATACAGGAGGTAACCGTCCTTTTGAAGGCCCCACTTCTCCGCAATCAGCCGGGGGCTTTCCGGCGTGGGCGCGGACACGCCGTTGGGAATAAATCGGGTAACGCGCCCATAGGTGTCAAGGAAATACTGTTGGACGTTTTCCGACAGAACGATGATCTCATCGGCAAACCGCACCGCAGCGCGCTCGCCGAGATGGATGAATTTGGAGGCAATACCCCCGTTCCACTTTTCCCGCTGCCAGTCCAAACCGTGGACGGTGACAATGACCCGCTTGCCAAACAATTTGGGCAGCCAGCAGAAAAAGGCGGGGCCTTCGGCGTGGATGTGCACCACATCGTAGCTGCCGAAGGCGCTGCGCACCGCGGCAAAAAAGGAGGAAATCACGGCGGCGAAGCCCTTGCGTTCCAGCGTGGGTACCGTCACCAGCCGGATACCCCGGTAAACACTTCCCGCCGGCAGCTCATGTTCCGCGCCGCTGACATGGTGGCCCGCCCGGTTATAGCAGGTCACGCTGTGTCCCAACGCCGCCATCCGCGCGCACAGCGCTTCCACCACCACTTCCACGCCACCCTCGTTGGAGGGGATGCGCTTATGGCCCAGCATGGCAATTTTCAGCTTTTCCGGTGTGGGTTTCATGGCGTCTTCCCTCCTGTGTCTTATCGTAGGATATGCGCAAATTCCGGCAGGCGCTGATTCTTCCGCGTTCCATCCAGAAAATAGCCCTCGGCACTGGCGGTGCCGCGGCGGGCGCCCTCCTCGCTGGGGCACCGGACACCGATGGTGGGGGCGTTCCAGGCGATGCCGCCCGCGTTTTTTTCAGCTGTAACCTGTCCCATTTTTAGCTCCAAATTCTCTGTCCGCCCCGTCATAACCCGCCCAGAATCTGCCGGTAGATAGCTTCCAGTGTTTCATAATTCCGTTCCGCGGTATAACCGCTCAGATACTGTGCGTAGGTGCTTTCGCACATTCCGCCGCTTGTCTTTACCGCGCGGGCCAGCGCCTCCGGGGAATCGGGCGGGAACTTTCTGCCCGTCACGCCCTCCTGCACAATGCTCCCGGCGTTTCCCAGATCAGAGCACAGCACCGGCGTACCCACGCTGAAGGCCTCCACAATGGTCATGGGGAAGCCCTCGTACCACTGGGTGGGCAGGATCAGCGCCTTTGACCGGGCGATGAGACGCCTTACCTCCGCGTTCGGCAGGAAGCCCCGCAGCTCCACATTGGGAAGGCTGTTGTCCCGGATGAAATCTGCGCACCACGCTTCCATGGGGCCGGTGCCGCAGAGAATCAGCCGGGGGGCGTCTGCGCCCAGCAGCTTCCACGCGGCAAGCAATACATCCACGCCCTTCAGCTTGTCCAGACGTCCGGCGTAGATGACCTGATTCAGGCGGCTTTCCTCGGGGACAATCGGCCCGGGGCCGCATTCCACAAAGTTCGGTTTGACAAACACCCGTTCCGGTTGTATCTGCTTCAAATTCAGCAATTTTTCCCGGTTGAAGTCCGTCAGGCAGATGTAGTGGAGCCTTCCGTAAACGCCCGCCATGCGGTGCATTTTCGTGCTGAGTACACAGGCCAGCGTTTGCAGACGGCTTCCCCGGTAGCAGCTGTGCTTCAGGGCGCAGCCAAGGCCGTGGCGCAGGCAGTCCTCGCAGATGTGTCCATTCCGGTAGAAGGTGGCCCCGGGGCAGAGCAGCCGGAAATTGTGCACCGTCTGCACCACCGGCACCCCCTCCGCCAGCGCCGCGTAATAGACCGACGGACTGATGAGATTCAGGGTGTTGTGGACGTGGACGATGTCGACGTGCTCCTGTCGGATCAGTCGCCGGACATCCCGATAGGTTTTGGGGTTAAATACCGTGGTCAGGGGCAGCAGCAGCTTGCGAAAGAAGGAAAAGTGCTTTAATTCCTTGTTGTCCCGGCAGTAGCAAATCACCCGGTGGGCGTGTTCTTCCAGCAGGCACCGCTCGTTTTCCGCCGCGGTATCCTCCCCGCCGGGGAGCTGGTAAAAATTATGGACCTGTAAAATTGTCAGTTTTTCGTCCATAACTTCCCTATTTCCCCCTGAAAATCGTATTCCAGATAAACTTTGTGTTGGTATAGAAGTACCGCTTAAACAGGCGCTTCGGGTCCTGCATCAGCCGGTACAGCCACTCCAGACTGCATTTCTGCATCCACATGGGCGCCCGCTGGATGTTGCCGGCGTAGTAGTCAAAGCCCGCGCCCACACCGATCATCAGGCCGTTGACCCGGCCCTGATGCTGATTCATCCAGATTTCCTGCTTGGGCGCGCCCAGCCCTACCCAGATAAAGTCCGGCTTTGCCTCGTTAATCTGATGGACAATTTCCGCATCCTCCTCAGCTGTCAGGGTCCGGAAGGGGGGACTGACCATGCCGCAGACCTGCAGGCCGGGGTAGTCCGCCGCCAGCCGCTTTTCCATCAGCTCCAAAGTCTCCTCGGTGGAACCGTAGAAGAAGTGGCGGTAGCCCTTTGCCGGGGAGATTTCCAGCAGCCGAAGCATCAGATCCGGCCCTGTGACCCGCTGGGCTTCCGCAAAGTCGTGACGGCGGCTGTAGGCGGACAGGGGGCCGCCATCGGGCAGCACCATCACCGCACCGTTCTGCACTTTCAAATAATCCTCATCCTCACTGGCAGTGACCGTGGTGTGGACGTTGGCGACACAGATGTATTCCCCCCGCCAGTTTTCCAGCTGGCTTTCCACCAGCGCCACGGTTTTTTCCATGTCCGTCACCGCCACATGAACCCCCAGAATATCCGAGGTGTCAAACAGACTCAGGCGCAACGTGCGAAAACCGCCCACCAGCTTCACCCGGCTCTGGCTGCTTAAGTACGCGCCGAAGCTGGGCGCCAGCAGAACCTCAGCCCCGCTCTTTTCGCCCGCCGTCACCACAAGACGCAGGGTTTCCTCCGAAACATCTTGCTGCATGGCGATGATTTTCTTGATATCCAGCGTCCTGATCTGGCTTTCCAGCCGGTTTAGTCTGCCCAGATACCCGTCCATCCCCTCAAAGGGGGCTTCCGCCACATAGCCGCAATAGCGAAGCTCCCCCTCCGGGTCCTCCAGCAGCGACTGGGCCAGCCGTGCTGTGGCCGCTCCCGCGCCCACCAGGAGGGTGTTGAAATGGCCCTTCGTCTGGGAATATTTCATGTAGAAGTGGGAAACCACCAGCCGTTTCACCAGCAGTACTCCAACAGAGAATACCATCGTCAGCGCCAGAAGCAGACGGCTGAACTGTTCCAGCCGGAAAATGTAAATCACGGAGGTCATGGCAACACAGCCCAGCAGTTCGCACAGCACGATACGGGGCACTTCCTTCTTCATGCCTGCGAACTTCAGGGAATCATAACCCCCCAACAGGTAATTGATCAGAACAAACGCCGCGGCATACAGAACCGCCAGATACCCAAAGGTCACCGTATCCGAATAGGCGAAAAACCGGCAGTAGGGCAGATACACCCGGATGACACCGCAAAAAAAGTAAGTGGCCATGATAAGCAGCAGCTCCGAGAGCATATTGACCAGTTTTTTTGTTCTGTCCGTCGTCCCCATTGTCTCTTGCTCCTTACGTCCAGCATTTTCTCAGATGATTATACCTCTTTTTGCCCCATGTTGCAATGCTCACCCGCATATTTTCCCGAAAAACCGCAAAAAGGGCCCGGCATTCCTGTCTGCCGGGTCCCTCTGCCGCATATTCCGGGTGCGAGGCCCCGGCGGTATTCGTTTTCCGGAAGCTGTCAGCCTCTAGGGAATCTCTGAACATCGTCTGCGGCTGGTCGGCGAATCTTTTGCCCCATCCGTGCAGTTCAAAAACCGGGAAATACATACAGTATTCCTCCAATTTTTGAACTTTCGGCTGAGCCAAAATCTTCTGCCGCCAGCTCTTGCCGATTTATTCAGAGCTTCCCTAGCCCCGGATGTCCAGCAGCTGCAATTGCCCATGAAGGCGAATTTCCACGCTGTCCGCCGGGACGAACACGCAGTCGCCCTTATAAATGTTGTGTACTTTCCCCGCAAAGCCCAGCGTGCCGCAGCCACCCACGCACAGCAGCACCCGGAAGCTCATAGGGCCTGCCCGGAACGTCACCTTCTGCCGCCGCTCGGTGTTCACCAGCATCCGATAGACTTCAAAATACTTGCACCGGCACAGAAGCTCCCTGGCGCAGCCGGGCTGGTAGCGCAGCACCCGCATTGGCTGCCGAGGCTCGGCGCTGCGTTTTAAGTTCGCCGCGGCAAGGGCCTTGTCCACATGAAGGGGACGTTTCCTGCCGTTTTTGTCCACCCGGTCGTAGTCATAGAGGCGGTAGGTCAGATTGCTGCTCTGCTGAATCTCGGCGATCAGCGCCCCGGCGCCGATGGCGTGAATGGTGCCCGCTTCAATGAAAAATACGTCATTTTCCGCGATGGGCACAGTTTGCAGGTACTTTTCCACGGTGCCGTCAGCAATGCTCCGGCGCAGGGTCTGCGCACTTACGTCCCGGTTCAGGCCGTAGACCAGCTTCGCGTCCTTTGCCGCGTCCAGCACATACCACATTTCCGTCTTACCCCGCTGCCCGTTTTCATGGGCGGCGGCATACGCGTCCGTGGGGTGCACCTGCACCGACAGGTCTTCTTTCGCGTCAATGAACTTAATGAGGACGGGCAGTTCGCTCCCGCTGTTTGGGTGGGTGCCCAAAAATTCCGGGTGGGCTTTCAGAATATTCGCAAGGCTCAGGGCATCAAAGTCGCCCCCCACGGCAAAACTCGGGCCGTCGGGATGGGTGGAGCACTCCCAAGTCTCCGCCAGCGGCTCCATGGGCAGCCCCTTGCAGAATTCATCGTTCAGACGGCTGCCGCCCCAGAGATAGTCCTTTCCCGTGGGCCGCAGAAAAATCGGTTCTCTCATAGCTCCAGCTCGTACTTCTTCTTGTCGCCCACATAGATGTTCTGCCCCAGCTGCACCTCAATGAGCTTCAGCTCCGTATCGGCAAACACCGTATGGCGGCAGCCCGCCTGCATGGTGATCACGTCGCCGGGCATCACCTTCTGCTCCATGCCGTCCACGACGGTTCGGCCCTGACCGGAGATTACCACCCAGACCTCGTCCCGGTACTGGTGGCTGTGGTAGTTCATGCAGTGGCCCGGGTTCAGGGTCACTTTAATGGTCATGGATCCGTTTTCCACGTCCAGCACCCGGAAAGACCCCCAGCTTTTTTCGGCAAACATGGTCTGCTGGACGAATTTATCCACATAGGGCTTGATGTAGCTGGACTGTTCCTTGTCGGAAACCAGAATGCCCTCGGGGGAAGCAGAGATCACCACGTCGTGCAGACCCATGGCCAGAATGGGCACGTCCATTTCGTTGACGATGTGCACGTTTTCGCATACATCGTTCAGCACGCCCTTGCCGATGACGCGCTCCTCCATGGCCTCCGTCAGGGTATTCCAGGTGCCCAGATCCATCCACTGTCCGGCAAAGCGCTGTACCTGAATCTTCTCCTCCTTTTCCACCACGGCGTAGTCGAAGGAGATTTTGGTCAGGGTGTCATATTTGGCGAACAGGTCGTGATAATCCGTAAAATCAATCAGTTCATGGGCTCTTTGCAGCACGTATTTCAGCTTGTAGGCAAACACGCCGCCGTTCCACAGGGCGCCTTGGGCAATATACTGTTTAGCGGTTTCCGCGTCGGGCTTTTCCTTAAAGGTTTTGACCATTGCGGTCTGGTCGGCTGTTTCCGGGATGATGTAGCCGTATTTTTCACTGGGGTAGGTAGGCTCGATGCCCATGAGCACCAGATTGGCCTCTCCTTTGTCCGCCTGCCGGGACAAGCCCTTCAGGGCCTCAAAGTAGTCGTCGTTCACATAGGGATCCACAGGGCACACCACCACGGATTCCTCCGGGGAGATCCCCTGTACATCCGTCAGGTAGGCGGTAGCCAGCGCGATGGCCGGGAAGGTATCCCGGCGGCAGGGTTCCACGGAAATGCCCACCGCATCCCCCAGCTGGTTGTGGATGGCGGACACCTGGGTCTTCGCCGTGGCGATGGTCACGGTGGCGTCGGCGTCCGCCTTCTTGATCTGGCGGTACACCCGCTGAACCATGGACTCATAGTCCCCGGTTTCGGTTTTGAAAAGCTTGATAAACTGCTTGGAGCGGACATCGTTGGAAAGGGGCCACAGCCGCTTTCCCGAGCCGCCGGACAGCAGGACAATATTCATATTTCTTCTTCCTTTCTCATTTCCCTGCGGGGGACAGAAGGCCGCTCTGCCGGTCAACGCGGTAGAGGGTGTGGTCGGCGATTTCTGCCGGATTTTCAAACAGGCTGCCGTAGCTTTCCGCAAAATCCTCATTCAGCCGACACAGGGCCACATAGTCATAGCCCTCCAGCAGAGTGCTTCGCCAGGCTTCGAAGGAGACCACATCCTGCTTCAGGTCATAGCCCAGAGCGCTGGTCACCGCCACCGGCTCTGCCCCGAACTGCACGATCACCTGATCCCGTCCGTCGCTGCCCTGAGACACAAAATACACCCGCTCCGTTTCGGCGCAGTTGTCCCGAATCTCCTCCGCCAATCCGTCCAGCGGCTCCCGGCGGACGTAGGACGCGGCGACCCCGTCCCGGTTCAGGAAGCTGTGAACCTCATTCATGGGGGCAGCAATCAGCAGCGCGGCGCACAGGCACAGCAGCGGCAATTTTCCTTCCCGCCGGGACAGCAGCAGAAATCCACCGAAAAACAGGGGCAGGAACACGCTCAGATACGCAATGTTCATGTAGCGGTTGTAGGCTGCCAGATCGATGGCCTCCGACTCTGAAAAGCGGTAGGCGTAGGTGGCCCCGAGACAGTAGACGTACACAATGAGCTGCGCAAACATCAGGATTCCCGCCGCCCGGACAGCCTTTGCCCGCTTCGGCCTGGCCTTCATCAGTCTGCCGCACAGAACGTACAGGGCCAGCGTCAGCAGGAGAGTCAGCGAAAAATAGCTGATGAGCACGCCAATTCCCTCCAGCCGGAACTCCCGGGAGAAGAACATCCGCTTGAAGGCTTCCACGCAGTCCTGCCGGTAGTAGCCGCCGGTGCGGAAAAAGAACATCTTTGTATATTCCAGCAGGTCAATCGGAGCAGAAAAAACAAGTTTAGAGCCAAGTTTCAGAAGGATTCCCTTCCATACAAGCTTTGCGCCCAACGCGGAGATAAGCGGCAGCAAGGCTGTCCCGGCACGGCGCAGGGATTTTTCATTTCCCCGGGTCAGCAGCCGGTTCAGGAAGAAAACAATCCCGATGAAGCAGGAAAAGTACAGCCCCACATCCTTGGAAAGGGTCAGCACGGCGCACAGCATGGTCACGTAGGCCGTGTGCAGGCCGCCCCGGTCCTTCATCAGAACCGCAAGGAAGCCGCAGCCCGCCAGCATTGCCACGAAGCTGTCGATGTACAGCAGCGTATAGGTCTGCCCGAAGAACAGCAGGGGCAGGACGAACAGGCACACCCCCGCCAGCACCGTTTCCCGGAAGGACAGCCCCCGGAAAAAGGGCAGTACCGGCGCCAGCATCAGTACCTGATAGGCCAGAAACAGCCGCCACTCGCTGAAAACCGGCTCGCTGTCCAGAAAATAATGCAGCTTCTGGAAAAAATACTGGAACAACGCCATCGCCGGGGGATAGGACTGGTAGTGGATGCCGGAAGCTGGATTGGCGGCGAAGTCGTTCAGCTCCATCATTTTCCGCACGCACAGCTGCCAGTGGGAAAAATCGTCCCAGCCGGTGGACAGCATCCCATAATCCCCCAGCATCAACAGGGCGAAAATGCCGCAGAAAATGACGAATGCCGGGGTAATCATGCCCTTTATCAGCTGTTTTCCCCCGCCCCTGACCACGCGCCAAAAGCCATAAGCCCAGAAGCAGCCCGCCGCAATCAGAATCGCGTACACGCCCGTGCCGAGAATGCCCACCGCGCCGAACAGGAATAGAACGAGGACCATGCCCATGCAGGTGATGGGCAGAATTTCCTCGAACTTTCGTCCAAACCGCGCCGCCGCGAACACACTGCCGGACAGCAGCACTCCAAGGAAAAGGCCGGTATCAAGCATAGGTTACTTCTCCGTTTCGTTTTATCGTTCCGCCCGCATGGGGTTGTTCAGGAAATCCTCATAGGCAAGACGGATGCCGTCTTCCAGTTCCGTTTTGTAGGTCCAGCCCAGAGCCGTGGCCTTGGACACGTCCAGCAGCTTTCTGGGGGTGCCGTTGGGCTTACTGGTATCCCACTTGATTTCGCCGGTATAGCCGATGACCTTCGCCACCAGCTCCGTCAGTTCCTTAATGGTCAGCTCCTTGCCGGTGCCGGCGTTGACGGTTTCATCACCGGAGTAGTTGTTCATCAGGAACACGCAGAGGTTGGCAAGGTCGTCCACATACAAAAACTCCCGCAGCGGAGAGCCGTCGCCCCAGCAGGTGACCTCAGTCTTCCCCTCCACCTTGGCCTCATGGAACCGGCGGATAAGCGCCGGGAGAACGTGGGAGTGGGTGGGATGGTAGTTGTCGTTGGGGCCGTAGAGGTTGGTGGGCATGACGGAAATGTAATCCGTGCCGTACTGTTTGTTCAGAAATTCGCAGTATTTGAGACCCGAAATCTTGGCAAGGGCGTAGGCTTCGTTGGTTTTTTCCAGCTCGCTGGTCAGCAGGCAGCTTTCCTTCATGGGCTGAGGGGCGAGGCGGGGGTAGATGCAGGAGGAGCCCAGGAATTCCAGCTTCTTGCAGCCGTTTTTCCATGCAGAGTGAATCACGTTCATTTCCAGAATCATGTTGTCGTACATGAAGTCGGCAAGCGCGTTCTGGTTGGCGACAATTCCGCCCACCTTGGCGGCGGCGAGAAAGACGTACTCGGGCTTCTCCGCTTTAAAAAAGGCTTCCACCTGATCCTGCCGAGTCAGATCCAGTTCCTTGTGGGTGCGGGTAATAATATTGTTATAGCCCTGCCGGTTCAGTTCCCGGACAATGGCGCTGCCCACCATGCCCCGGTGGCCCGCCACATAAATTTTCGCGTTTTTCTCCATCATGGTTACAGTGCCTCCTTCATGGCCTTTTCCCGCATGGCTTTCTGACGGTCATGGACTGCCATGATGCGCACAAGCTCTTCATAGCTGGTTTTCTGGGGGTTCCAGCCGAGGACGGTTTTTGCCTTGGTGGGATCGCCCCAGAGGTTGTCCACATCGGTGGGCCGGAACCACTGGGGGTTCACGGAAACCAGCAGCTTGCCGGTCTCGGCGTCGTAGCCCTTTTCGTCCAGCCCCTCGCCCTCCCAGCGGATGGTCATGCCGTTGGCGGCGAAGGCCTTTTCCGTAAAGTCCCGGACGGTGTGCTGCTCGCCGGTGGCAATGACAAAATCCTCGGGGGTGTCGTGCTGCAAAATCATCCACATGCACTCGACGTAATCTTTCGCGTAGCCCCAGTCCCGGAGAGAATCCATGTTGCCCAGCTCCAGATGATCCTGCAAGCCCTCGGCGATGCGTCCGGCAGCCAGCGTGATCTTCCGGGTGACAAAATTCTCGCCCCGGCGCTCGGATTCATGATTGAACAGGATGCCGTTGACGGCGAACATGCCGTAAGCCTCCCGATATTCTTTCGTAATCCAGTAGCCGTACTGCTTGGCAACGGCATAGGGGCTGTAGGGGTGGAAGGGGGTCGTCTCCCGCTGGGGGACCTCCTCCACCTTACCGAACAGCTCGGAGGTGGATGCCTGATAGAATTTGGTCTTTTTCGTCAGCCCCAGAATCCGGCAGGCTTCCAGAATCCGCAGCACGCCCAACGCGTCCACGTCACCAGAATACTCGGGCACATCGAAGCTGACCTGTACATGGGACTGGGCCGCGAGGTTATAGATTTCATCCGGCTGAACGAGGGAAATAATCCGAATCAGAGAAGAAGAATCGGACAAATCGCCGTCATGCAGGGTGATTTTATCCAGAATGTGGTCGATTCTCGCGGTGTTGGACAGGGAAGCCCGGCGGGTGATGCCGTGAACCTCATAGCCCTTTTCCAGCAAGAACTCCGCAAGATAGGAGCCGTCCTGACCGGTGATGCCGGTAATCAGCGCAACTTTAGACATACAGTATCCTCCAATCAAAATATCGCAATCGCCCCGGGGCGAAAAATGGCACAATTTCACCTGTATCGACATACTGATGCTATCATACCGCATTTTCGTGTGAAAATCAATCCGCCTTTGCGGGAAAAGCGTCCTGCCCGGGCTTTTCTTTTGGACTTTCCTGTGATATACTGGCGGAAAACCATATCACACATCAAAAAGGATGAACCATATGAAATCAGAACGAAGCTATCCCAGATTTATTATCACCGCCAAGGGCACGAAGTGGACAGAGCAGGGCCACCCCTGGATTTACGCCGACGAGGTCATTCGGGAGGAGGACGACTGCGAAAACGGCGGTCTTGCCGACGCGGTCAGCGAAAAGGGGAAGTATCTCGGCACCGGCTTTGTGAGCCGCCAGAGCAAAATCCGGCTGCGCCTGATCTCCCGCAACGCCAACGACCGGTTCGACGAGGCCTTCTGGCAGCGGCGGATTCAGTACGCCTGGGACTACCGGAAAACCGTCATGGGCGGGGACATTTCCTGCTGCCGGGTTATCTTCGGCGAAGCCGACGGCTTCCCGGGACTGACGGTGGATCGGTTTTCCGATATTCTCGTGACCCAGACCCTATCCGTGGGCATGGAGAAAATCAAGGATATCGTCTTTCCCCTGCTGGTAAAAGTGCTTCGAGCCGATGGGCAGGACATTCGGGGCATCTATGAGCGAAACGACGTCGCTATCCGGGAGCTGGAGGGCCTGCCCCAGAACAAGGGCTGGTTCCCGCTGGCAGGCGAAACGCCCCCGGACAGCACCGTGACGGAAATCTGTGAAAACGGCATTTTTTACCGGGTAGACGTAGAAAACGGGCAGAAAACCGGATTTTTCCTTGACCAGAAGTACAACCGTCTCGCCGTTGCCAAATTGGCGAAGGGCAGGCGTGTCCTGGACTGCTTCACCCACACCGGCTCCTTCGCCCTGAACGCCGCCATGGGCGGAGCGGAACACGTCACCGCCGTGGATATCTCCGCTGCCGCCATTGAAATGGCAAAGGCCAACGCTGCCCGGAACGGCCTGACGAACAAAATGGATTTTGTGGTTGCAGACGTCTTTGACCTTCTGCCGGAATTGGGAGCAAAAGGAAAGGCCCCTTATGACTTCATCATCCTCGACCCCCCGGCCTTTACCAAGTCCCGGAAAACCGTAGGCAGCGCCCAGCGGGGGTACAAAGAGATCAATCTCCGGGCGCTGAAGCTGCTGCCTCGGGGTGGCTACTTTGCAACGGCCTCCTGCAGCCACTTCATGCCCTCGGAGCTGTTCGTGAAGATGCTGCGCTCCGCCGCCCTCGACGCGGGGGTGGAGCTGCGGCAGATCGAGGCCCGGCAGCAGGCCCCGGACCATCCCATTTTGTGGAACGTGCCGGAGACGGATTATCTGAAGTTCTATCTTTTTCAGGTGGTGTAGCTCGGCTTTCCCTCCTGAGCAGGCAGAAAGGCGGCTGGGAACGTGTTCCCAGCCGCCTCAGTGTGTCAATAACCCCCAAAAATCAGAATCGTAGGGGGCGATGCCCACATCGCCCCGCAGTAAAAGTCGCCATATTCTACTTAAATCTAAGGCAACGCCGTCCAATGGGGACTGCGGGCTTCGACGGATCTTTTGCCCCAATTGCGCAGTATGAAAAATGGGAAATACATCCAGTATCCCCGCATGTTTCATACTTTCGCTTGTGCCAAAATCTCTCGCCGAATCTCCTTGCCCCATTATGCGGTGCTGTCCTGATAAAATACTTTAATTCTCTTACCGGAATGCTATACTGTATTCGCGTGACAAAAATGGCATCGAAGTATAAATTTCGGCCGCATCAACCATCCCAAGTACTGCTGCTGCGAGAAAGGCATCCGGCCCAGTGTTCCATGTCGCCACCTATTGCAATACTGCGTGCACGAATCTGTTCCTGAAAGAATTATCCAAACAATTTCCACAGGATAGCATTCTATTGTGCTGCGATGGAGCTGCATGGCATAAATCGGGGACACTGGAAGTGCCCGAGAATATTGTTAAAGCGTTTAATTAGGTTTTAGTGTTACACCAAATTCTTCTGAAAATCAACCGGAAACGTATCGTACCCTACAAGTCGCGGGAATATGCTTTCCTTTTTTCTTGTCTTTAGTGCGCTGCTGTGCTATACTGAACCCATCTAATTTCAGGAGGTGTCATTATGACGTTTTCCGTAAACCATCCGCTGCTCTATCTGCTGACTGCAATCCCGGTGGCGGCGGTGCTGGGGCAGAGTGTTTATTTTCTGGTGAAGGCCCTTCGCCGCAGCCGGGAAATCGGCATGGATCAGAAGAAAATCCGCAAAACCATCCGCACGGCGGCGGTCTTCACCATCGCTCCGGCGGTGTCCATCGTCATCAGCGTCATCACCCTGTCCAAAAGTCTTGGCATTCCCCTGCCCTGGCTGCGGCTCAGCGTGGTGGGGTCTCTCAGCTACGAGGCCATCGCCGCCAGCAACGCCCTCAGCGCCATGGGGCTGGAGCTGGGAAAGGTCAGCCAGCTCACGGCCCAGCAGTATGTAAACATCACCCTCGTCATGACCATCTCCATTTTAGTCGGCATTTGGCTGGTGCCGCTGATTGGCAAGCGTTTGCTTGGCGGTATGAGCAAGCTGGGAGCCAAGGATGCCAAATGGGCCGACATCTTCCAGAACGCCATGTTCATCGGTATGATCTCCGCCTTTGTGGGCTTCGTTTTCTGCGATATTTCCCGGCTGTGGGCGCCGGTGGCAGGGTTCAGCCCCACCTCTGGTCTGATTCCCGTGTGCGTCATGGCGGTGTCCGCGCTGGTGATGCTGCTGTGCGGGTTGCTGCTGAAGCTGTTCAAATGGCACTGGGTGAACGATTACGCCCTGCCCATTTCTCTGGTGGTCGGCATGGTTTCCGCCATTCCCATCACCGCCTGGCTGGGGTAAGGAGGGCTTTTTATGACAGACACAAAAACCTATCTTGACAGCGTCCACCGGGACGGGCGGATCTGGAATCTGGGCATGATGCTGCTGCTCATTGCCTTTCCCCTCAGCGTGGCTGCTGTTTTCGGCGCGTCCCCCGACTGGGGTGCGCTGGCCCTGGGGCTTCTCGCCACCGCCCCCATGTACTGGACCATCGGCGTGGTGGAGACATTCACCTACGTGCCCATGCTGGGTGCCGGCGGCTCCTACTTAAGCTTTGTCACCGGCAACATCGCCAACCTGAAGCTGCCCTGCGCCCTGAACGCCCTGGAGCAGAATGACGTCAGCGCCTCCAGTGAAGAAGGCGAGATCATTTCCACCATCGCCATCGCCGTATCCAGTATCGTCACCACCGTTATCATCGCGCTGGGCGTTCTGTGCATCGTGCCCCTGACGCCCATTCTGGAGGCTCCGGTGCTGGAGCCTGCCTTTGCCCAGATGCTCCCGTCCCTGTTCGGCGGTCTGGGGGTGGCCTTTGTCAGCAAGAACTGGAAAATTGCCGTGGCGCCCGTGACGCTGATGCTGATTCTGTTCATCTTCGTTCCGGCCCTGAACGCGGGAACCGTGGGCATTATGGTGCCGGTGGGCGTTCTCTTCACACTGGCGGTGGCCCGTGTGCTGTACAAGAAAGGGGTGCTGTAAATGATCGGCCTGTTGGTTCTGATTCTCGTTGTTGTATTTTTCGCCGTTATTTTTCTCCGCGCTCTGCGCTTCACCCCCAAGCCCCAGCCGGAGCTTTCTCAGGCGGAGATGAATTTTGACCGGGACGCCGCCGTGGATGCCCTTGCCCGGCTGGTGCGGTGCAAAACCATCTCCTACAATGACCACAGCCGGGAGGACGAGGGGGAATTTCAAAAGCTCATCGGCCTGCTGCCCCAGCTGTACCCGTGCGTTATGTCAACCTGTGAATTTCAGCAGCTGCCGGATCGGGCTTTGCTTCTGCGCTGGCCCGGCAAAACCCCCGGCGGCCCGGCGGTGATGATGGCCCACTACGACGTGGTGCCCGTAGACGAGGAACACTGGGAAAAGCCTCCCTTTGACGGCATTCTGGAGGACGGCGTGCTCTGGGGCCGGGGCACTCTCGATACCAAGGTGACCTTCAACGGCATTCTGACCGCCGCCAATACGCTGATTTCTCAGGGCTTCCAGCCGGAGCACGACGTATACTTCGCCTTCTCCGGCGGCGAGGAGGTCAACGGTCTGGGCGCGCCCAACATTGTCTCTTTTTTTGAGCAAAACGGCATCACTCCCGCGCTGGTAGTAGACGAGGGCGGCGCGGTGGTGGAGAACGTATTCCCCGGCGTGACGGTGCCCTGCGGCCTCATCGGCATTGGGGAGAAGGGCATGATGAACGTGCGCTTCACCGCGCGCTCTCAGGGTGGTCACGCCTCGGCCCCCAAGCCCCACACCCCTGTGGGCGTGCTGTCCGCCGCCTGCAAAACGCTGGAAGACCACCCCTTCCCGGCACACCTTCAGGGCCCCGCCGCCCAGATGTTTGACACGCTGGGCCGGTATTCCTCCTTCGCCTACCGGGTCATTTTCGCCAACCTCTGGTGCTTCGGCTGGCTGCTGGATCTGATGGCGAAGAAGTCCGGCGGTGAAATGAACGCCCTGCTTCGCACCACTGTGGCCTTCACCCAGATGAAGGGCAGCTCCGCCCGAAATGTCATCCCGCCGGAAGCGGAGATGGTGGCCAATATGCGGCTGAATCCGGCGGACAGCGTATCTTCTGCGCTGGACTACCTGAAAAAAACCGTGAAAAATGACGCGGTGGAAATCGAGGCCATCGAGTCCTTTGAGCCAAGCCCCGTGTCCGAAACCGACTGCGAGGCATGGAACAAGGTGGCCTGCGCCGTTGCCGAGACCTGGCGGGGCTGCGTGGTGTCGCCGTACCTCATGGTTCAGTGCTCGGACTCCCGCCACTACGGGCGCATCAGCAGCCATGTCTACCGCTTCTCCGCCATGGATTTGACTGCCGAGGAGCGGGGCCTGATTCACGGCAACAACGAGCGCATCCGGGTAGAAACCGCCTGCAAGGCGGTGGAATTCTACCTGCGGCTGCTGGGCCGCTGCTGATAATGCTTCCGGAGAAGTTCGTCTGTAATTGCTGATAATGCCAAAAAACACATTGTAATTGGAATAATAACCCACCTGCAGGGTACTGACCAGGGCGGATATCAGAATATTATCCGTGGAATTGATAATCCGGTAAGCAATGGTGTCCACGAACAGATATTTGACGTTCCTGAAAATGTTCTTCCTCTCTTCCTTGGGCATACTCCTGTCCCTGCGCAGATATCCTCTGCCACGACGCCCAGCTTGTATTTTCTCGGTCTTGTGAGAAATAGAATCTGGGTGGAATTGCGCACGATGACAATATCCGGGTCGATTTTCCGCACCAGCGCCCGCAGACCGAAGGAATGCTTTCTGCTCTCCTGAATGGCGTGGCCGCTTTTCTGATTTTCAACCTGATAATGCCGCTCCTTTGACCCCAGCAGGTGGGTGTGGCAGCCCTCAATCTTCTGATAGCTTCCGCCGCTTCCGTTTCGCTCGTCAGTGCTGGCCTTTTCCACAATCACATGGAGGTCGATGCCCGTTTCTCCTGCCAGAACCCGAAACCGCGCAATTGCCCCGCTTTTTCTTTTCCCGGAACGGCGCTCCGTTTTCGTTCTGCTTCCCACGGGACAAGTTTGAAAAACTGTCAGAATCCGCAGCCGCTTCCTGGCTGACCGCAGCTATCGGTTCCATGACCAGAGCGGCTATGTAGTTCACTGTCTGCGTATGCCCCGGCGAAACGCGGCTATTTCTCTCATAGCTCGCACTTCGCACGGGACACATTTTCTTGACCATCTGGCCGCCGACGGAACCGGCTTCCCGGGAGGTCAGGTTACCGTTGTAGCCGTTCTGCAGATTCACGCCGACCTCGCTGGCGGCCTGCATCTTGAACTGCTCCATGGCCTGTTTGGCCTGAGGAACATTGATCCGATTGTTGTTGCTGCTCATTTGGACTCTCTCCTTACATTCTTTTTTTGGAAAGGACACCGGTTTCGCTGGGAAATCGGCTTTTTCTTTCCGCAACCATAGCTTTTCCCGGATTTAAAATCAAATCCAAGTGAAA
>JALFAD010000088.1 GCA_022772525.1 Clostridiales bacterium | reverse complement strand
CCACTGATTGGGCTGCACCACCTGCCACCAGCCGCTGTCATTCTGCTTTTCCAGCCAGTAGATGCTGTCGGTATAGGCGTCCACGTCCTGAAAGGCGTTGTCCGGGTGGTAGATGAGCGTCATGCCGGTGGGGGTCACGTTCTCGGCGGTGATGGACATTTGCGCCACCGTCACCTTTGGCGGCTCCGGGGTGACGGGGTTGGTCAGAAAGCAAACGGCAATCACAGCGCAGATGAGAACCGCCGCCAGAACGGCCAGGAGGGTGGGCCTGCGGAAGGAAAGCACCCGCTTGACCCGCTCCTTCACCCCCACCTCTCCGAAAGCCACGGGACAGGCGGCGAGAAAGCGGCGGCCGGCGCTGCAATTGAGCAGTGCCTGAGAATAATTTGCCCGGTGGGAAGGGGAAAGGGAGCTGGCGACCTTTTCGTCACAGGCCAGCTCCATATCCCGGCAGAACAGGGCGTAGCCCAGCCACAGCAGGGGCTGGAACCAGTAGATACTCAGCAGGCCGAAGCCCAGCGCCTTCCACAGGAGGTCCCTGCGCCTGATGTGGGCGCGCTCGTGGGCGATGACGTAGGGCATGTCCTCCCGAGAGAGGGTGTTCGGCAGATAAATCCGCGGACGAAGGACACCCAGCACAAAGGGCGTGGGAATGGCTGCACCCTGATAGAGATTCCCGTCAATCCGAACCGCCCCCTTCACCCGGCGGGAAAGCCGCCGATAGCTGACGAGGGTGTACAGCGCCATCCCCGCCAGCCCTGCGCACCAGAGGATGGAAGCCGCCGCGACGATTCTTTGCGCCGGGGTGGGGGAGACGGGAAGCCCGTCGGGAAGCACCGCTTCCAGAACCGGAGAGACAGGGGCTTCCGTGGCATCGGGCGCCATTTCCACCGCCGGGACGGTGTTCCAGACTGCCTCCGGCGATACCGGCTGGGCATCGGGAATCAGGCTCAGAGGGCTTTCCGGCGAAAATGGGCACAGCAGACGCAAGGCCACCAGCCCCCACAGAGCGCAGACGGCCCACCGGGGCGCTTTTTTCAGCAGAAACCGGGCGGCAATCACTGCCAGTACCAGCCAACCAGCGGAAAGTCCCCGGTTGACCAGGGTTAAAAATACCTCAGCCATGGGTATGCTCCTTTCGATAGCGGTCAATCATGGCCTGCACCTCGTCGATTTCCTGTTCGGAAATGTTCCGGTGCCGGGTGAAGGCGGCGACGAAGGCGGGCAGGGAACCGTCAAAGGTCTTGTCCACCAGCTCTGCCAGCTGGGAAGCCTGCACCTCCTCTTTGGAAACCAGCGAGGTGACGATGGTGTCCTCATTTTTCAGCACCCCCCGCTGGGACAGCCGCTTGATGACGGTGTAGGTGGTGGTGGATTTCCAGCCCAGCTGCTCCTGACACAGCCGCACCAGCTCCCGGCTTTTCACAGGCTCGTTGGCCCAGAGAATCTGGCAGAACTTATATTCGCTGTCATAGACTTTTGGGGTAGGCATTGGGTGTCCTCCTTTTACTCTACTGGATTAGACTGAAACCACTCTAACATATTAGAGCGGCTTTGTCAATCCCCCTTGGGATTGACTATCCGTCCCAAAGGTGGTACACTGAAGGCGGCAAGGCCGCCTGCGAATGCGTTACGGACGCTGGGTGCGCATCAGGCATCCTTTGGGCCCCTCGACAGGTACTGCTCAGCAAAATTGTGCTTTAGCGAATTTGTAGTCGCCACTGAGGGCAGCCCGCCCTACGGGGGCGCGTTTATTAACAATATTCTCCGAAAGGTGCGTGGGCATGAAGAAGGTAGTTTGGACATTTTTCACCGGGTTTCTCTGCTTGCTGCTGATTCTCCCGATTCCCGCCCGCGCCTACACGCCGGGTCAGGCCTATCAGCGGAATCTGCATACATGGATCAAAAACGACAACCACCGCCGCTATGTGGAAATGATGCTGGATTATCATGTGCGCAACAATCCGCAGGTTCGCGACGCCCTCGCCGGGGGCTTTTCGGCGGTGTTTCTTTTTGACGGCTGCTCGGACAACATGGACGACCCCGCCTTGTCCGACCTCAGCTTCTATCGGGTGTCCGGGGTCTGCGTGGTGCTGCGGCTGGACGCCGCCGGGAACGTGAAAATGGTCTATTGCACCAGTAACGCCAGCACCATTCCCGACCGTCCGCTGGAATACGGCGCATGGAACATCCCGGATGTGGGCGAGGTGGGCCCGGCAACGGTGCTGGACGGCACCTATCAGCTCTACTCCGTGTACCACAAGGGGAAATACGAGGCGCTCCACGTCCGCACCGATTACGATGACGAGACGCTGCCCGCCATCTACATGACGCCGGATGGCTTTACGCCTTACCGGGCCAACGAAATCAACATCCACACCCGCACCAGCAACCACACCAGCGGGCGGGGCATGTGGTCGGCGGGCTGTCCGCTGGTGGGGGACGGGCACAGCTGGGAGTTCTGGAAGCTCATCGAAGCGACCTACCACCAGAATTACGACAGCTTTGAGACGGATAATTTCGTGGGCAGCCTGACCATTGACCGGCAGGCCCTGCGCACCGAAATGTATACCCTCTATAGAAATCCCGACGCGGTGGACGCCATGCTCTGGGATTCCGCCCAGGTCCAGCCCCGAACCTACTTCGACAAATGCGGGCATTCAGAGGTTTACGAGCGGGGGAAAACTCTGCGGGCGGTTCGGGACACCCAGCTCATGAGCCTGCCCTGCAGCAACGGCAGCGACGCCCGGTCGCTGGAACTGGGAACCCTCGCCGCCGGAGAGGTTCTGACGGCAAAGGGCAGCGTTTTCAACGCGGCGGGAAACCTGTGGTACGAGGCCGCGCTGGACGGAAATCCCTGCTATCTCTACGCCGGACATGTGGAAGAGCTGGGCTGGCTGGAATCGCTGTGGAACCGCTTTTTTGGATAAAATTGCATATTGAACTATTCCAAGAAACCCCGTTCTGCACTGACAGAACGGGGTTTTTCCCATCGGAACGAGAAAAAGAGCATCCGATGGAAGAACAAAAAAGACTATGCAATATGCACAAAACAGAAACGTAAAAAATGTGCTAAACTGACGAAATGCTTCAGAAAACCTTTACAAAAGTATTAACTGGTGATATATTGTGCTTGTTTTGAAGAGCGGTTCCGCGAAAAAGCTGCGGTGAGCCTTTCAGGGCTTCCCCGGCCGAAGGCTGAGCGTTCGACATGGGCTTTATCCGGCAAAGCCGGTTAAGCATATTTTTATTCATTTTTTAGGAGGAACACAAATGAAAAAGCTCGTTTCCCTGCTGCTGGTTCTGGCAATCGCCGTGACGCTGGTAGCTTGCGGCGGCTCCAAGCCCGCCGAGACGCAGGCTCCCGCTGCTCCCGCTGCCACCGAGGCACCTGCTGCTACCGAGGCTCCCGCCGCTGCTGAGGCCAAGACCTACAATGTGGGCGTTGCCATCTATCAGTACAACGACAACTTCATGACTCTGTACCGTCAGGAGATCGAGAACTACTTCAAGACTCTGGAGACCGACACTGTCAAGTACAACGTCACCATGGTCGACGGCAAGAACGACATGGGTGAGCAGACCAACCAGATCGACACCTTCATCACTCAGGGCATGGATGTTATCATCTGCAACCTGGTTCAGACTTCCTCTGCCGAAGTCATCATCGACAAGGTCGTGGCTGCCGGCATTCCTCTGGTTCTCATCAACCGTGAGCCTCTGGGCGACAACGGCGACGAGTCCTACCCCGGCATCATCAACAACCCCACCGTTTGCTACGTCGGTGCTGACGCCCGTCAGTCCGGTACTTACCAGGGCGAGATCGTCCGCGACCTGCCCAACCACGGCGACATCAACGGCGACGGCGTTGTTTCCTACGTCATGGTCGTTGGCGACCCCGAGAACCCCGATGCGCAGTACCGTACCGAGTACTCCGTCAAGGCTCTGACCGATGCCGGCATCGAAGTCAAGGAGCTGGTCAAGAACGTTGGTAACTGGGATCAGACCAAGGGTCAGGAAATCGTAGCCGCTGCTCTGGCTCAGTACGCCGATCAGATCGAGGTTGTCTTCTGCAACAACGACGCTATGGCTCTGGGCGCTGCTGCCGCCATCGAAGCCGCTGGCCGTAAGGTCGGTGAGGACATCTACCTGCTGGGCGTTGACGCTCTGGACGAGTGCCAGGAGATGGTTCAGAAGGGCACCATGACCGGTACCGTTCTGAACGACCACATCGGTCAGTCCCACACCGCTGTTGACGTGGCGATCAAGGCCCTGAACGGCGAAGCCATCGACAACTACTACTGGGTTGACTACGTCAAGGTCACCAAGTAATTACTCCGTTTTCCTTTGCGGGTGGGCTGCTTGCAGCCCACCCCGCATTTCAGAGTTTCTTTTGAGGGAAGTCTGGAACGCGTTCCGGGTTTCCCTGAGACGAAACGAAAAGTCTTGAATCACGCAATAGGATAGGAGGTCTGCTCTATGAGTGAATACCGCTTGGAAATGCGCGGTGTTTGTAAGTCCTTTCCCGGTGTTAAGGCGTTGGATCATGCCCAGCTTTGTCTGCGCCCCGGTAAGGTTCATGCTCTGATGGGCGAAAACGGCGCCGGTAAATCTACGCTGATGAAGTGTATGTTCGGCATCTACAGCATGGACGAGGGCGAGATTATTTACGAGGGCAAGAAGGTCACCATTAAGGACCCTCTGGAAGCTCTGAAAATGGGCATCGCCATGGTGCATCAGGAGCTGCAGCCCATTCCCGCCCGTACCATCGGCGAGAATATTTTTCTGGGCCGCTACCCCATGAAGAAGCTGCTGGGCTTCATCCCCGTGGTTGACCACGAGAAGATGTACGCCGATACCGCCGAGCTTCTGAAAAAGGTTCGGATGGACTTTGATCCCAAGCAGATGCTGGGAGAGCTGAGCGTTTCCCAGATGCAGTCCGTGGAAATCGCCAAGGCTGTTTCCGCCAACTGTAAGGTACTCATTCTGGATGAGCCCACTTCCTCTCTGACCTCCAACGAGGTCGAGGCCCTGTTCCGTATCATTGAGGATTTGAAGGCGGACGGCGTGTCCATCGTCTACATCTCCCACAAGATGGACGAGATTCTGCGGATTTCTGACGAAGTTACCGTCATGCGTGACGGACAGTACATCGGCACCTGGGACTGCGCCGGGCTCACCACGGACTTCATCATCTCCAAGATGGTGGGCCGCGAGCTGACAAACCTGTACCCGGAGCGGCACAACGTTCCCGGCGATGTGGTGTTCGAGGTGGAGGACTTCACCTCCATCAATCCCAAGAGCTTCCGCCATGTGAATTTCAATGTCCGCAAGGGCGAGATTCTGGGTGTTGGCGGCCTGGTGGGCGCCCAGCGTACCGAATTGATGGAAGGCCTGTTCGGCGTCCGCTCCCACACCTCCGGCAAGATCCGCTATCAGGGTAAGGAGTTGACCATCAACCGCCCCAAGGACGCCATCGATCAGGGCATCGCCATGCTGACCGAGGATCGCCGGGCTACCGGTATTCTGGGTGTTCTGAGCATCGCGGATAACATTTCTGTTGCCTCTTTGAGAAAGTACCTGCACTATGGCATTGTGATCGATGACAAGAAGGTCGAGGATCTTGTCCAGACCAATGTCAAGAAAATGAATATCAAGACCCCCTCCAGCAAGACCCAGATTCAGAGCCTTTCCGGCGGCAACCAGCAGAAGGTTCTGATCGGACGCTGGCTTGCCAATGCGCCTGATGTCCTGATTCTCGATGAGCCTACCCGCGGTATTGACGTGGGCGCCAAGTACGAGATCTACTGCATCATCGAGGAACTGGCCCGGGCCGGTAAGAGCATTATCATGATCTCCTCCGAAATGGCGGAGCTGATCGGTATGTCTGACCGGATCATGGTGATGTGCGACGGTCGTGTCACCGGCTTTGTGGATGGCAAGGACGCCACCCAGGAAAATATCATGGAACTGGCAACCCAGTTTGAGACAGTTTGAGCAAGGAGGAACTTCGGAATATGAAAACACAAAAGAGCATCCCCCAGAAGATCTGGGCGGTCGTAAAGGGCAACCCCATCGTCGTCATGCTGGCTGTCCTCAGCCTGGTGGTCGGCTGCACCATCGACAAATTCTTCTCCCTGGATAACCTGAACAACCTGATGTGTAATACCACCGTCCGTTTCCTGATTGCACTGGGTGTCTCCGGGTGCCTGATCACCAAGGGCACCGACCTGTCCGCGGGCCGTCAGGCCGCTCTGGCCGCCACCCTCACCGGCGTTATGGT
The DNA here is from genome assembly GCA_022772525.1 of Clostridiales bacterium. Taxonomy (GTDB): domain Bacteria; phylum Bacillota; class Clostridia; order Oscillospirales; family Oscillospiraceae; genus Faecousia. Next base: position 4,797 of record JALFAD010000088.1, on the reverse strand, counting down.
GCAGCGCGCTGACTACGCCAGCCGGATGTTCTCCTGGATGCCGGAAATGAATATGTGGCTGGTTCTGCTGATCGTTCTTGCCATCGGCGCCATCATCGGCTCCATCACCGGCGTGATCGTCTCCTATCTGAACGTGCCTCCCTTCATCGCGACGCTGGGCGTTCAGACCATCATTTACGGCTTTAACCTGATCTACACCAACGCGCAGCCCATCGGCGGCTTCAGCGAGAGCTTTAAGGCCTTCTTCAACTGGAAGGTTCTGCCCATGGGTTCTTTCAAGGGCTTTAACGGATACATCCTCTTTGCGCTCTTGTTTGGCGTTCTGTTCTGGTTCATGTATAACAAGACCACCCACGGCAAGTACATCTACGCCATCGGCGGCAACGAGAACGCTGCTGAGGTCTCCGGTGTGAATGTCCGCGTCAGAAAGACCATGATTTACATGACTGCCGGTATCATGTACGCCTTCGCCGGCTTCTTGATGACCGGTAAGTCCGGCGGCGCCTCCGCCTCCATGGGCGTTTCCTACGAGCTGGAAGCCATCGCCGGCTGTACCATCGGCGGCGTGTCCACCACCGGTGGTATCGGTACCGTTGGCGGCATCCTCATCGGCGTGCTGGTGTTCGAGCTGCTGAAGATCATTCTGCAGTTCATCGGCGCTGACCCCAACTTCAACTACATCGTTCAGGGCCTTGTGGTGATCACCGCCGTCGCCATGGATATCCGCAAGTACGTTGCGAAGAAGTAATGGCAGAGGAAGAGAAGCAGACCCCGGATACTGGGGCCGACCAGTCTCAGGAAAAGCCGAAGACCCCGTGGCAGCTCCAGAAGGAAAGCTGGTATGACAAGATCCCGCTGACACTGAAGCAGCTGAATTGGATTGTCGGCATCTGCCTTACGTTACTGGCACTGACATTCCTGGCGATTGCGTTGGACGCCCTCGGAATTTTCAGTATCTTTGGATAAAATGCACAGCCGGCACCGAAAGGTGTCGGCTGCGTTTGTTGTCTGCAAATAGAAAGCGGCTGCAACCCGGAGGGGATGCAGCCGTTTTTGGACAATAATTACTGAATGGGTTCAAAATCCGCCGCGCCGTGCTTGCACAGGGGGCATACGATGTCGTCGGGCAGGGTGTCGCCCTCATAGACCCAGCCGCACACCTTGCAGACGAAGCCCTTCTTGCCCTCGGTCTGGGGCTTGGGCTTGACGTTATTCTGGTAGTAGGTGTAGGTCATGGTCTCCTTGTCGGACATGACCCGGGCCTCGGTGACGGAGCAGATGAACATGCCGTGGGTGTCGAGGTCCACAAAGGACTCCACCTTCAGGCTCATGAAGGAGTTGATGTACCGGGGCAGGAACCGCAGGCCGTTGTCGGAGCGCAGTTCCTCCACACCTGCGAACTTGTCGGCGGTGCGGCCGCTCTGGAAGCCGTAGTTCTGGAACACAGAGAAGGGAGCGGACACGTCCAGACAGTTGACGTTCATCACGCCGGTCTGCTTGATGACGTGGTAGGAATAGTTGGCCTTGTTGATGGTGACCGCCACCCGGTTGGGGGTGTTTGTGACCTGAGACACGGTGTTGACAATCAGACCGTTGTCCTTATTGCCATCGTTGGAGGTGACCACATACAGGCCGTAGCCGATGTTAAAGAGGGCAGACAGGTCATTCTTGTTGGCGGTGTCGTCGTGCTGGGCCAGATAGTCCTTGCACAGCTCGTCGGTTACGGTCTCAATCTGGGCTTTGCTGTCGTCGTTCAGAGCGGACAGCAGCCGGACGGTGGTGTCGGTGAAGGTCAGGTTCTTGCAGCCGTCGAACATACCCCGCATGACCTTGGCAGCCAGGGGCGCCCAGGTGCCGTTCTCCACCAGTGCAATGGTGCGGTTCTGGAAGTTGCGCTCGGTCAGGTGGTGGATGAATTCCTTCATGAAGGGGAAAACGTCGGCATTATAGGTAGTGGTAGCCAGCACCAGCTTGCCGTAGCGGAAGGCATCCTCCACGGCCTCCGCCATGTCGGTGCGGGCCAGATCGTGAACGACCACCTTGGGGCAGCCCTTATCTTTGAGCTTCTGCACCAGCAGCTCCACAGCCGCCTTGGTGTGACCGTAGACGGAGGTGTAGGCTACCACGATGCCCTCGCTCTCGACGCGGTAGGAGGACCAGATGTCGTACAGGTTAATGTAGTAGCCCAGGTTCTCGGTGAGGATGGGGCCGTGGAGGGGGCAGATGATGGAGATGTCCAGACCGGCGGCTTTCTTGAGCAGGGCCTGCACCTGAGGGCCGTACTTGCCCACGATGCCGATGTAGTACCGGCGGGCCTCACAGGCCCAGTCCTCCTCCACATCCAGCGCGCCAAACTTGCCAAAGCCGTCGGCGGAGAACAGCACCTTGTCGGTGGTATCGTAGGTCACGATGACCTCGGGCCAGTGCACCATGGGGGCGGTGACAAAGGCCAGCGTGTGCTTGCCAAGGCACAGGGTGGAGCCTTCGCCCACAACCACCCGGCGGTCTGCGTAGTCGTCACCAAAGAACTGCTTCATCATGGTGAAGGCCTTGGCGGAGGACACCACGGTAGCCTCGGGATAGACCTTCAGGAAGTTGGCGATGTTGGCGGAGTGATCCGGCTCCATGTGCTGAATGACCAGATAGTCGGGCTTCCGGCTGCCCAGGGTATTCTGAATGTTGTCCAGCCACTGGTGGGTGAAGTTCCGGTCAACGGTGTCCATGACGGCGACCTTCTCGTCGAGAATGACGTAGGAGTTGTAGGCCATGCCGTTGGGCACCACGTACTGACCCTCAAACAGGTCAACCTGGTGGTCGTTGACGCCCACATAGCGGATATCGTTGGTAATCTTCATACTTGCTCTCCTTTATGTAAATATGAAAGTCTAAATAGCAACGCGGCAAAAGCCACGGTATTTACAATAATTGAATGCAAAATGCGAAATGCTAAATGCAGAATAGTGGTGTCCGCAATGCGGACAAATTTCAATCATTTCCGAAGGAAATACCTTCATTTTGCATTTTACATTCATCATTTTGCATTGCCCACGGTGAATTGCAACGAAAGAACCGTTTGTACCAAAGGGGCTCCTTAACTGTCAACTAATTTTCGCAGGGCATCTTCATCGATTATGGTGATTTCACCCCGGCTCAGGCGCACCATGCCCTCGCTCTGGAAGTACCGGAGCATCCGGGTGACTACCTCCCGGGCGGTGCCGAGGTGAGCCGCGATGCGCTCGTGGGTCATTTTGAGACACGCGGAACCCTCCAGCGCGCTTTCCTCCAGCAGGAAGCCCGCGAGCCTTTTGTCAAAGCTCTTCCACATGATCTGCTCCATGAGCCACATCACGTCGGAAAACCGGCTGGAAATCAGCTGGTTGGCGTAGTTGGCCACCGCCGCGGAGCTTTCCATCAGTTCCTTAAAGAGACACGAGGGGATGACCCACATTTTGGAATCCTTCTCCGCCTCAATGACGACCTCAAATTGAATATCCGGCATGACACAGGAGGCGGAGAACAGGCAGATATCGTGGTCAAACAGCCGGTACAGCGTAATTTCCCTGCCCTCGCCGGACAGGGCGTACACCCGAAGCTGCCCGGAGCGGATAATGAGCAGGCCCAGACAGTCGAGACTCCCGTTGTGGACAACCGTTCCGGCCTTCGCCTCCAAAGGCTCCACGGAGTCCGTCAGAAGCCCCTGCTGCTGAGGGGTCAGCTTTGAAAAAAACGGCAGATATTCCGCCAAATCCATATCCAACGCCTCCTTTTTTCGCCTTTTAGTATACCGCGAAATTTCGCTTCTGTCAATGCGCTTGCCGCAGCCTTGACATTTTTCGGGCGATGGATATAATAAAAATGAATGCTTGGCTCCCCCTCTGGGGGAGCTGGCACGGTATGCCGTGCCTGAGGGGGTGTCAAAGAACGTCACCCCCACCGTCAGCCCTTGCGGGCTGCCACCTCCCCCAAAGGGGGAGGCAAGTGATACGGCCAAGTGAACCGATATGTTTTACAAAATTTGGGAGAAAACCGCTATGAACCGTGAGAATAAGCGCAAACAGTACGAAAAGGGCTACTATAAGACCCACGCCTGCGAGGAATCCTTCACCTGCAAAAACTGCGGGCGGCTGGTGGTGCCCGTGGGGGCCGGCAGCGACCACCGGAACCACTGCCCCAACTGCCTGTACTCCCTGCATGTAGACATCGAGCCGGGGGACCGGGAATCCGACTGCGGCGGCCTCATGGAGCCGGTGGCGGTGTGGGTTCGCAATAAGGGTGAGTGGGCCATCATCCACCGCTGCAAGCGCTGCGGCGGATTAAGCTCCAACCGGGTGCTGGCGGACGACAACCCCATGAAGCTCATGTCCATCGCCATGCGGCCTCTGGCAAATCCCCCTTTCCCTTTGGAACGCATCGAGGAGATGACCGCCATGATGGGCGGGGAGGGGACGCTGCCGGAAATGTACCGCAAGCCCAAAGAGGAATAGTGGGCTCCCCTTGAGGGGAGCTGTCAGCGCAAGCTGACTGAGGGGTGCACGTCCATGGCGGAGACACCCCTCCGACCCGGCTAACGCCGGGCCACCTCCCCTGATAGGGGAGGCTTGAGACCTTCTTTACCGCCGCACAGCCTATGTGCGGCGGTGAAGCCTGATTATCCATTAAAGGGGAATTTAGCGGATTAAGACCTTCCCCCTTCGGGGGAAGGTGGCACGGCGTAAGCCGTGACGGATGAGGGGTCTCCCGGAAGAAGAATTGGCCTGTTTTCCCCTCATCAGTCAGAAATCAAAGATTTCTGCCAGC
>JALFAD010000085.1 GCA_022772525.1 Clostridiales bacterium | reverse complement strand
GAGGACGAGCTGCTGGATGAAGAGCTGGAGGACATCCTCTACGGTGACGAGGAAGACGAGGAAGAATATGTAGAATATGAGCAGCCGCGCCGGTGTAAACGGAAAAAGCAGAACTTCCACCGCGCGGTGTATGAGGACGAGGACGACGATGAAGACCGTTATATGCTGCTGCCGAAACGCAAGGGCTGCAAGGGCCTTGTATTTCTTGCCATATTGGAAATCATCGCGATTCTCGCTGTGCTGGGATGGTGGCTGCAATGGCTGATCTGAAGCCTGTGGGACGGTTCGCTCCCACCCCCTCAGGGCGGATGCACCTGGGCAATGTGTTCGCGGCTCTGATCGCGTGGCTTTCCGTGCGAAGCCGGGACGGGGAAATGGTGCTGCGGATGGAGGATCTGGACACCCAGCGCACCAGCGGGGAATTTGCCGAAATCCTCCGGGACGATCTGCGCTGGCTGGGTTTGGACTACGACCGGGAGACCCCGCCCCAAAGCCAGAGAACCGCCGCCTACGACGGCTATTTTGAAAGATTATCGCAAATGGGTCTGCTCTATCCCTGCTACTGCACCCGCAGCCAGCTGCACAGCGTCAACGCCCCCCACCTGTCCGACGGAACCTACCCCTACCCCGGTACCTGCCGGAATCTGACGCAAGCCCAGCGGGCATCCTTTGACCGCGCCCCCGCGTGGCGCGTCATGGTGCCGGATAAAATCTGGACGGTGGAAGATAAGGTTCAAGGGCGGTATACCTGTAACCTTGCCGCGGACTGCGGCGACATGGTGGTGCGCCGGGCGGACGGAGTCTACGTCTACCAGCTTGCCGTCACCGTGGACGACGGGGAAGCGGGGGTCACCGAGGTGGTGCGGGGCATGGATTTGCTCAGCTCCGCGCCCCGGCAGATGTATTTGCAGGAGCTGTTCGGCTTTCCCCATCCGGACTACGCCCATGTGCCCATGCTGCTTTCCCCTGACGGGCGGCGGCTGAGCAAGCGGGACAGGGACTTGGATTTGGGCGTCCTGCGCCAGCGGATTACGCCGGAAACCCTCATCGGCACGCTGGCCTTCGCTTCCGGCCTGGTCGACCAAAAGACGCCCATTTCCGCAAAGGAGCTGGTAAGGGAATTTTCGTGGGAGAAGCTGAAGGGGGACAGCATCCGTCTGGACGCATCCTCGCTGTAGGGCAATATCTGTAAAAGAGCGCCATTCCGGAAACCCTCCCGGGGGCGCTTTTTCCCTGCCGGGTACCATAATCTGCGGCTTATTTTGTGCATAAAGCCTTGACTAGCAACGGCTTTTCACCGGGCAACCGGTGAACAAAAAACGATAAAAACATACCGAAAAAAAGAAAAAATCTATTTACATTCCGGACACCTTGTGTTAATATGTACGCGGTGGAGATTGGGGCTAAACCCTGATACTGCCGACCCTTTGTTTTTAACCAACCGCCTGCCATTGACGCCGTTGGTCTAAAAATAGCCTTTGGACAGCCGACCAGCTGCCCGTTTAAAATCCATTTCTACGGAGGTAACAACATAATGGCTCAAAAAGTTCAGTTTGTAGAGACTGTTCTGCGTGACGCGAACCAGTCTCTGATCGCCACCCGGCTGCCCTATGACAAGTTCGAGCCCATGCTCTCTACCATCGACAAGGTGGGCTACTACGCCATCGAGTGCTGGGGCGGCGCCACCTTCGACGTGTGCCTGCGCTATCTGAACGAGGATCCCTGGGAGCGTCTGCGCAAGATCCGCGCCGCCGTGCCCAACACCAAGCTGCAGATGCTGCTGCGCGGTCAGAACGTGCTGGGCTACTCCCACTACCCCGATGATTTCGTCCGGCTGTTCGTGCAGAAGGCGGTTGAGAACGGCATCGACATCATCCGTATCTTCGACGCCCTGAACGATGTGAACAACCTGAAGGTTGCCATGGAGGCCACCGTCAAGGCCGGCGCTATCGCTTCCGGCACCATCTCCTACACCACCTCCCCCGTCCATACCCACAAAAAGTACGTGGAGATGGTCAAGGAGCTGAAGGAAATGGGCGCTTCTACCATCTGCATCAAGGATATGGCCGGCATCATGGGCCCCCAGGAGGCTTACGATCTGGTTTCCGCCATCAAGGATGCCGTGCCCGAGCTGCCCATCGACCTGCACACCCACTCCACCACGGGCCTCGCCTTCATGACCTACCTGAAGGCTGTGGAAGCCGGCGTGGACATCATCGACACCGCCATTTCCCCCTTCTCCGGCGGTACTTCCCAGCCCGCTACCGAGACTTTGGCCTACGCTCTGCGCCAGCTGGGCTACGAGGTGGATCTGGACGACAAGCTGACCAAGAAGATGGCCGACTACTTCAAGACCGTCCGGGACGGCTACATTGCCGACGGCACCCTGATGCCTAAGTCCATGGCTACCGACACCCAGTGCCTGACCTACCAGATTCCCGGCGGTATGCTGTCTAACCTGCTGAGCCAGCTGAAGCAGGTCAACGCGCTGGACCGCTTCGATGAGGTTCTGGTGGAGACTCCCAAGGTCCGCGAGGACATGGGCTATCCTCCTCTGGTTACCCCCACCTCTCAGATGGTCGGCGTGCAGGCTGTCCGCAACGTGCTGGACGGTCAGCGCTACAAGTCCGTCTCCAAGGAGATCAAGGCTTACTGCCGCGGCGAGTACGGTCGTACTCCCGCTCCCATCAACCCTGAGATTCAGGCGAAGATTCTGGGCGACGAGAAGCCTCTCACCGTCCGCTACGCCGATACTCTGGAGCCCGTTGTGGAAAAGACCCGCGAGAAGCTGGGCGATCTGGCCAAGACCGACGAGGATGTCCTGAGCTACATCGCCTTCCCCAACCTGGCTGAGAAGTTCCTGGAGGAGCGCAAGGCCAAGGAAGAGAACGTGGCTACCTACACCATCACCGAGTGCTAAGGAGGTAACATTATGATGTTAGCTTCTCCTCTGGACGGCATCGGCATTCTGGATGCCGCCGTCGTCGCTGTGCTGGGCTACGCCGTGGTGTTCTTTGGCTTGATCCTGCTGATGGGCGTCATCATCGCCATGAGCAAGGTCTTCATTGCCAAGGACAAGAAGAAGGCTGCGCTGGCTGACGCCGCTAAGGCCACCGTTGCCGCCGCTCCCGCCGCCCCCGCTGCCGCTGCTGCTCCCGCCGAAGCTCCCGGCTCTGCCGGTAAGCTGAAGCTCTACGATGTGGAGCCCAAGACTGCCGCCATGCTCATGGCCATCGTTGCCGATAAGATGGGCAAGCCCCTGAATGAGCTGCGCTTCATTTCCATCAAGGAGGTCAAATAATCATGAAATACAAAGTGACCCTGAACGGCCGCACCTATGAGGTGGAGGTCGAAGCCGGCAAGGCCATGCTGCTGGACGAGTACGCTGCCGTTGCCCCCGTGGCTGCCCCTGCGGCTGCCGCTCCCGCCGCTGCCGCTCCCGTGGCTGCCGCTCCCGTAGCTGCTGCCGGCGTGAATGTCACCGGCGGCACCACCGTTGCCGCTCCCATGCCCGGCAATATCCTGAAGGTTAACGTTACCGTGGGCCAGACCGTCAAGGAAGGCGAGCTGATCTGCGTGCTGGAAGCCATGAAGATGGAGAACGAGATCTACGCTCCCTGCGGCGGCACCATCACCGCCCTGCCCATCTCCAAGGGCTCCACCGTGGACACCGGCGCCGCGCTGGCTGTCATCGGCGGCACCGCCGTGGCTGCCGCACCCGTAGCCGCCCCCGCCCCTGCGGCGGCTCCCGCTGCTGCCCCCGCTCCCGTGGCTCCCGCCGCTCCCGCTCCCGTAGCCGGTGAGGCCGTCACCGCTCCCATGCCCGGCAACATCCTGAAGGTGAACGTCACCGCGGGTCAGGCCGTGAAGGAGGGCGAGCTGCTGGTGGTTCTGGAGGCCATGAAGATGGAGAATGAAATCTTCGCCCCCAAGGCCGGCACCGTTGCTCAGGTTCTGGTTTCCAAGGGCTCCACTGTTGACACCGGCGCTACTCTGGTCGTCCTCAACTAAGGAGGATAGCCATGATCAATGTTGGTGAAATTCTGTTAAACCTGTGGGAAGGCTCCGGCTTCAATGCCATTTTCTCCGGTTTCACCACCGGCGGCTGGCAGAACCTGGTGATGCTGATTATCGCCTGCGTGCTGCTGTACCTGGGCATTGTGAAGAAGTTCGAGCCCCTGCTGCTGGTAGGCATCGCCTTCGGCTGCCTGCTGAGTAACCTGCCGCTGGGCGGCCTGTACCATCAGGAGCTGTGGACCGCCTTCATGGACGAGGCCAGCCCGTTCTATCACAGCTACGGCGAGATCATGCGCCACGGCGGCCTGCTGGATATTTTCTACATCGGCGTCAAGACCTCCCTGTACCCCTGCCTGATCTTCATGGGCGTAGGCGCCATGACCGACTTCGGCCCCCTGCTGTCTAATCCCAAGAGTCTGCTGCTGGGCGCCGCTGCCCAGATGGGCGTGTTCGTTGCCTTCTTCGGCGCTGTCTGCCTGGGCTTCACCGGCTCCGAGGCTGCCTCCATCGGCATCATCGGCGGCGCCGACGGCCCCACCGCCATCTTCCTGACCTCCCGCCTGGCTCCCCACCTGCTGGGTGCCATCGCTGTGGCCGCCTATTCCTATATGGCCCTGATTCCTCTGATTCAGCCCCCCATTATGAATCTGATGACCACTCCCGAGCAGCGGAAGATCAAGATGGTCCAGACCCGTCAGGTCTCCAAGACCGAGAAGATCATCTTCCCCA
>JALFAD010000058.1 GCA_022772525.1 Clostridiales bacterium | reverse complement strand
CGCCGCGTTGGATGGCTCCGGCAAGTACGCCAAGTTCACACTGCGCGTTACCAAGTAAGTTTCCCAAACCGCTGATTGCGAGGAAAGAGGAATGCGGGACCCCCGGGGCTTTCAGCTCCGGGGGTTCTTGCGCTGCACCTGCCATAGGAACGACAAAGTACGGGAGCCTCCCAGATGGGAAGCTCCCGTTTGACTGCTTTTTCTTTAAAAGGACTGCTGGGTTCCCCGGATAAAGGCCCGGGTTTTCTCGCTTTTGGGATTTCCGAAAACCTCCTCCGGCGTACCCATTTCCTCAATGACCCCGTCCGCCATGTAGATCACCACATCGGCAACGCTGCGGGCGAAATCCATTTCATGGGTGACCACGATCATGGTATTGTCCTTGTCCTTGAGGCCCCGAATGACCCGCAGCACCTCGCCGGTCAGTTCCGGATCGAGGGCGGAGGTGGGCTCGTCAAAGCACAGCACCTGAGGACTCAGCGCCAGCGCCCGGGCAATGGCCACCCGCTGCTGCTGACCGCCGGAGAGCTGGTAAGGGTAGGCGTCCTGCTTTTGGAGCAATCCCACCTGATCCAATAGCTTCAATGCTTTGTCCCAAATGGCGGCAGGCTCTGCCTGCTTGAGCAGCTTCGGGGCCAGCGTGATATTCTCCAGCACGGTATACTGGGGGAAGAGGTTAAAATTCTGGAATACCAGACCGAAGTGCAGCCGGTTCTGCCGAATCTGCTCGTCGGTGAGCTGCCCGCCGTTGAGGAGCTGCCCGTCCACCCAGATTTCACCCTCGTCAGGGGTTTCCAGAAAGTTCAGGCACCGCAGGAGGGTGGTCTTGCCGCTGCCGGAGGAACCGATGATGGCAAGCACCTGCCCCTTTTCCAGAGAAAAGCTGACGCCCTTGAGAACGTCCGTGGAGCCGAAGCCCTTTTTGATATTCTTTACTTCCAAAATCGCCATGGCTCAACCTCTGAAATAGTTTAGTTTTTCTTCCAGCTTCGCGAACAGTACCGTGAGCAAACCGTTGAAGACCAGATAGAACGCGCCGGTGTAGAACAGGGGCCAAATGAGGCCCTTCTTGATAAAGGACTCGCCCGCCCAAATGATTTCGTAGACGCTGATGATCCGAGCCAGAGATGTGTCCTTGACCAGCGTGATGATCTCGTTGCTCATGGGCGCGAGAATCCGCTTGACCACCTGCAGCAGCACTACCCGGTAGAAAATCTGCCCCTTGGTCATGCCCAGCACCTGCCCGGCTTCATACTGCCCCCGTGGGATGGACTCAATGCCGCCCCGGTAGATCTCGGAGAAGTAGCAGGCATAGTTGATGGAAAAGGCCACGATGGTGGCGGTGAACCGGGACAAGGCGGACATGCCGAACATCAGGCCGGGGCCAAAGAAAATGATGATCAGCTGGAGCATCAGCGGCGTGCCCCGGATGATCCAGACGAAGCACCGGGTCAGCTTTCGCAGGGGGGAGAATTTACTCATGGAGCCGAAGCAGATAACAAGGCCCAGAGGCAGGGCGAACAGCAGGGTCAGAAGGAAAATTTTCAGGGACTCGCCGAAGCCTGCCAGAAGCTGTAGGGTTACCGGGAGGAACATAGGGGGATACCTCTCTTTTTATCGTATTGTACGGCGGAAGGGAGGGCAAATGCCCTCCCTGATTATTTGGGATTTTTTCAGGCCAGCGTCAGGCTGTACTTGTCAGCCAGGGCCTGCAGGGTGCCGTCGGCTTTGAACTTTGTCATGATCTCGTTGACCTTGACGGTGACGTCGGAATCCTTCCGGAAGCCGATACCGTATTCCTCACTGGTCAGGCTGATGCCGGGGGCCAGATTGGCGTAGCTGGTGCCCTCGCCGGTCATGGCATTTGCCATGGTGATGTCAATGACGCAGGCGTCAGAGGTGCCGGCGGCGACTTCCATCAGCGCGGCGGCCTGATCCTGCACGGCAATGATCTGATCGTCGGGAATCCCGATCTCCTTCACGGCGTCCTGACCGGCGGAGCCGTTCTCCACGGCGAAGGTCAAACCTTGCAACAGCTCGACGGCATCATACTGGTCAACAGCGTCAGCCTTCATCACCAGCACCTGAGCGTTGATGACGTAGGGATCGGAGCAGTTGGTGTTCAGTTTCACTTCTTCGGTGATGGTCATACCATTCCAGATGGCATCGATGTTCTTGGTCTCCAGCTCGTAGAACTTCTTACCCCAGTCTGCCAGCACGAAGAACTCGCACTTGACGCCCAGCTCCTTGCAGACCAGCTCAGCAAGTTCCGCGTCGAAGCCGGTCCAGTTGCCGTTCTCGTCCTTGAAGTCCATAGGCTCGTAGTCGGTGATGCCGACAATCATAGTGCCCTTTTTCTGGATGTACTTCAGGTCAGAGCCGGAGGAGGCGCCGCAGGCGGTTAGACAGCTCAGCGCCAGAACCAGCGCCAGCAGCAATGCAAACATCTTTTTCATATTTTTTCTTCCTTTCTTTTTCCATTTGGGAATTTCAACTGTCCGCATTATACTTTATCGCTTTAGAGAAGTAAAGTGCAATTTGACATTTTCTTTCATTTTTGGCATAGTGCACAAAAGCAAGGGGGAAAATCAGTCTAGTATAGAGAAATACTGCCGGGGCGGGTCACTTGACCCGCCCCGGTTGGGAACCAGTATTACAGGGAAACCTCCACCATGACCTTCTCCTTGTCGGTCAGGGGGACGATGCAGCCCTCTACAGCTGCGCCGTCCACGGTCATGCCGGGCGTACCGGTGCGCTTGACGTGAACCACATATTCCGTGCCCCGGAACTTCCGGTTGACGGTGTATTCGTCCCAGCTGTCGGGAATGCAGGGCTGGATTCTCAGACCGTTGTAGTCGGGATAGATGCCAAGGATTGCCTGAGAGATGGACAGGAAGGTCCAGCTTGCGGTGCCGGTGAGCCAGCTGTTCTTGGCGTGACCGGGGTTGCCGGAGGCCCGGCCCGTCACCATCTGAGAGTAGCAGTAGGGCTCGGTTTCGTGGATTTCGCTCTTGTCCTCCAGATAGGCGGGGCAGATGCGGCGGTAGATGTCGAAGGCCTCGTTGCCCCGGCCCAGCGTGGCTTCGGCGCAGACAATCCAGGGATTGTTGTGGCAGAACACCGCGCCGTTTTCCTTAAATCCGGGAGGATAGGAGGAGATTTCGCCCAGCTCCACATGGTATTCGGTGTAGCAGGGATCCAGCAGCTCCACGCCGTACTCGCCCAGCAGGCGCTTGCGGGTGGATTCCATGGCCTTCAGACCCTCGCCGGTATCCTTGCCGATGCCCGCCAGTGTGCAGAAGCCCTGGGGCTCGATGTAGATCTGACCCTCGGTACATTCGTGGCTGCCAACCTTGTTGCCGGCAGCGTCATAGGCCCGCAGGAACCACTGACCGTCCCAGCCGTCCTTGAGAACGGCGGCTTCCATGTCGGAAACAGCCTTCTGAATGGTTTCGGCTTCCTCCGTCAGCCCCAGCTGCCGACACAGCTCGGCATACTCACCGCCGTACTTGACGAACATGCCCGCAATGAACACGGACTCCGCCACGGGACCTTCGCTGGGGCCGAAGGTCTGGAAGCTCTCGCCCGGCTCCTCAGAGAAGCAGTTCAGGTTCAGACAGTCGTTCCAGTCGGCGCGACCAATCAGAGGCAGCTTGTGGGGGCCGAGGTTGTTGAGGGTGAAGTTCACGCTGCGGCGGACGTGCTCCAGCAGGGGCACCTCCGTGCCGGGAACGTTGTCGAAGGGGGTGGGATGGTCGAGGATGGAGAAGTCGCCGGTTTCCTTGATGTACGCGCACACCGCGCCCACCAGCCACAGAGGGTCGTCGTTGAAGCCACCGCCGATGTCGTTGTTGCCCCGCTTGGTCAGGGGCTGATACTGGTGGTAGGTGGAGCCGTCGGCGAACTGGATGGAGGCGATATCAATAATACGCTCCCGCGCACGGTCGGGGATAATGTGCATGAAGCCGTACAGATCCTGGCAGGAATCCCGGAAGCCCATGCCCCGTCCGGTGCCGGTCTCATAGTAAGAAGCGGAGCGGCTCATATTGAAGGTGACCATGCACTGGTACTGGTGCCAGATGTTCACCATACGATTGAGCTTTTCGTTACTGCTGGAAAGCTGGTAGTTGCCCAACAGCTTATCCCAATAGGCGGCGAGTTCTGCAAACGCGGCATCCACGGCTTCGGGGGTGGCGAATTTGGCCATCACCCGTTTCGCGGTATCCTTGCGGATCACGCCGGGGGCTACGAACTTCTGATCTCTGGGGTTTTTGCCGTAGCCCAGCACGAAGGTCATCCGCTGGCTCTCGCCGGGGGCGAGGGTCAGTTCCATGTGCTGGCAGCCGATGGGATACCAGCCTACGATCTTGGAGAAGGCGCTGCGCTCCTCGCGGACCAGCTGGGGATCGGACCAGTCGCCCATGTGACCGAGGAAAGTATTGCGGTCGGTGTCCCAGCCGGCGGCTTCCTGGTTCACGCCGTAGTAGGCATAGTGATCCCGCCGCTCCCGGTACTCGGTCTTGTGGTAGATCACGCCGTCCTCCACCTCGGACTCGGCGATGTTCAGGTTGCGCTGATAGTTCTGGGCATCGTCCACCGCGTTCCACAGGCACCACTCCATGACGCCCCAGACGTGGACGGTCTTGGCTTCGGTGCTTTCGTTGGTCAGCACCAGATCGTGAAGCTCACAGTTTTCGCCCACGGGGACGAAGAAGGTCATCTTTACATTCAGACCGTCCTTCGCGCTGTCAAAGGTGGTGTAGCCCATGCCGTGGCGGCATTCATAGCGATCCAGTTCCGTCTTGGTGGGCAGGAAGCCGGGGTTCCACGCTGGTTTGCCCGTCTCCTTGATGTAGTAAAACCTGCCGCCGTTGTCGCCGGGGACGGCGTTGTAGCGGTAGCGCAGCAGACGCTGCAGCTTGGCGTCCCGGTAGAAGCAGTAGCCGCCGCCGGTGTTGGAGATCATGCCGAGAAAATCTTCGCTGCCAAGGTAGTTGATCCAGGGCAGAGGGGTGGCAGGGGTAGTGATCACATATTCCCGCCGGGCATCATCGAAATGACCGAATTTCATGGATGTGCACGCTCCTTACTTTTCCTTTTGGATGAACGATATCGATTAAGCATCCGTACATCCCGTATTTACACCTTTAGCATAGCGGATTTGTGCGGAAAAAGCAAGGATTTTTTTCACAGAAATAAAAAAATTGCTGCCTTTTTTTCAAACCAGTGTTAGAAAAAGAAATGAGACGAAAAAACTGTACAAATTCCAAAGAATAAAATGTGAATAATCAACAAAAAACAGAATAATCAAGGGTTGCGAAAAAATATACTTGCGTTTTCACCAGTTTTGCGGTATATTTAAGTAGCGAAATCGTTATAGAGAATTGCGGCGTTTGGAGGAATATTTGTGGTTTCTATGAAGGACATTGCCCGCAGCTGCGGGGTTTCCGTGGCGACTGTGAGCAAGGCGCTGAACGGTCAGCCGGATATCGGAGAGGAGACCCGGGCCAGAGTGTGCGAAATGGCCCAAAAAATGGGGTACATGACCAATTCGGCGGCAAGAGCCTTGAAAACCAACCGGACCTACCATCTGGGGGTTCTGTTTGTGGACGAACGCCAAAGCGGTCTGGGCCATGAGTATTTTTCCACCATGCTGGAAAGCTTTAAGGCGGAGGCAGAGTCCCATGGCTACGACATCACCTTCATCAATCATAATGTCGGCGGCAAGCCTACCTCCTATCTGCAGCACTGCCGGTACCGGGGTGTGGACGGTGTGGTCATTGCCTGCGTCGCCTTTGCAGATCCTCAGGTGCGGGAACTGGCGGAAAGTGAACTGCCGCTGGTGACGGTGGATCATGTGTTCAATAACCGGCTGGCGGTGATGTCGGACAATGTTCAGGGGATGGAAGCGCTGGTGCATTACGCCTACGAGAAGGGGCACCGGAAGATCGCCTTCCTTCACGGAGAAAAGACCACCGTAACGCAGAACCGGCTGGTTGGCTTTTACCGGGCCTGTGAGGAGCTGGGGCTGGAAATTCCGGAGGAGTACGTCCGGGAAAGCGTTTTCCACGATCCGGATCGCTGCGCGCTGGACACTCAGGCGCTGATGAGCCTGCCGGAGCGGCCTACCTGCATTCTGTTTCCCGACGATTATTCCTACGTTGGCGGTATGAACACCCTGCGGCAGATGGGCATCCGGGTGCCGGAGGATGTATCCGTCATGGGTTATGACGGCATCCATCTGGCTCAGGTGCTGGGCCTGACGACCTACTGGCAGGACACTCGCCAGATTGGCAAAATCGCCGCGGAGCGGCTCATCAGTCTCATCGAACACCCAAAGACCACCCTGATTGACCGGATTATGGTATCCGGGAAACTGCTGGAGGGCACCACGGTCAGACAGCTGGACTAAGGCAACACCGCACAATGGGAGCTGTGGGCTTCGGCGGATCTTTTGCCCCGATCGTGCAGTATGAAAAATGGGAAATATATCCAGTAATCCCGTATTTTTCATACTTTCGCCTGTGTTAAATCTCTCGCCAGATCTCCTTGCCCCATTGTGCGGTGCTGCCTTAAGTCTCCCATTGCCCGGAGTGGTGTCACTTCGGGCAGTTTTTCGCGTTTTAGCACAAATTACTGGACTTTCAAATCCGTCGGTGTTATAGTAAAATTACAGGATTTTGAGATTGGCGGGCTGCGTTATGAACGAAATGGCACAGAATTCTTCCATTAACAGAGGGCAGATCATCCATGCGCTGAGCAAGATCTATACCTCCGTATATTACATTGATATGGCGACGGGATGGTTTGCGGAGCTGGCTTCGTTGGCGGAGGTAGAGTCGGAGATCGGCACCGCGGGCGACGCCCAGAACCGGCTGAACCACTTCTGCCACTATATGATGACGCCGGAATTTACGGAGGAAATGCTGGCCTTTGTGGATCTGTCCACGCTGGAGCAGCGGCTGGGGGATCAGCGGATCATTTCCAGGCAGTACCTGAGCACGGTGTTTCTGAACCCGGAGCAGGGAAAGGGGCCGAACTGGACACAGTGCTCCTTCATTGAGTGTGACCGTGACGCGGAAGGGCATCTGGCCCATGTGCTCTTTACCACCCAGACCATCCATGAGGCAAAGATCAAGGAGCTGGAGGCCCAGCGAAGAGTCAGGGAAGCCAATCAGGAGCTGACTGCCCTGCTGGAATCCGAGCGGCAGCATACCGCGATCATCGGCTCCTTAAGCAGCATTTTCTATGCGCTTTATTATGTGGATCTGGTGAAAAACACGGTTCAGGAGATCATTTCGCTGGACAGCGCCCATCATGCCTACCGGGATGGGGGCGATGCCCGGCTGTTCCTGAAGCGCATGACGGAGCTGCTGGCTGACCCGGAGTATCTGCCCGCCATGGTGTTGTTTACGGATTTTGACACCATGGGCGCCCGACTGGGGGACAGTACCATTATCACCCGGGAATTTATGGCAAGAACCGGCGGCTGGACCCGGTGCAGCATCATTCCCGTGGAACGGAGCGACTCCGGCCTGAACCGCACGGTGATTGTGGGTATGCGCCGGATTACGGCGGAGCGGGAAAAGCGGGAGACACAGGATAACCTGATTCTTGCCCTGTCCATGGCCTATGACAATGTGTATTCCATAAACCTGGACACCGATGAGATGGTATGCTACCGGATGGGCAGCGCCATGCGGGATCGCTACGGAAAGCGCTTTGCCTCCGGCAGCTATACCCGGAATGTTGAGGCTTACATACGCAACGAAGTGTACAGCGGCGACCGGTATCTGTTCGACAGAATCGCCGGCACGGAGCAGGTGGACAGCCTTATGAAGGACCGGCAGAGCTATTCCTTCCACTACCGGGTTTGGCGGGACGACCGCCTTCAGTATTTCCAGTGCCAGATTGTCCGGCCCAGTCAGAGCCGGCGGGAAGTGGTTCTGGCCTTCAAGAATGTGGACGAAGAGAAGCGGCAGGAATTGGCCCAGCAGAAGGAGCTGGAGGATGCCCTGCTGAAGGTGGAAAAGGCCAACGCCGCCCTTCGGGAGGAAATGACCATTGTAGACGCCCTAAGTCAGGAGTACCACAGCCTGTTTAAGATCGATGCGGAAACCGGAAGTATTTCCCTGTACCGCACCGACGGCATGGGTATGGACCGGGGGCTTCTGAGTAACCTCATGAAGCCCGGAGACTATGAAAAGGTTCTGTCCGGATACATCGAGGCCTATGTGATTCCCGAGGACCGCGAACGCATCCGGGAGGCCACCAGACTGCAGAGCCTTCTGCAGCGGGTGCCGGACGTGGGCCTGTACAAGACGGGCTACCGGCGGAATATGGACGGCCGGATTGCCTTCTTTGAAATGAACGTGGTGAAAACCGTCAATGAAAACGGAAAGATCACCTTCGTTCTGGGCATCCGAAATGTGGACGAGGAGACCCGCCGCCAGCTGAAGCAGGCCCGGCAGATGGAGACCCAGCGGGAGATCATTAACGGTCTGGCGTCGGAATACTATTCCGTGCTGCTGGTGAATCTGTGGGATGACACCGTCACAGCATACCGGGCGGAGGACGAGGATGGACGGGCCATCGCCGAGCACTTCCGGAAAAACGACGGCTGCTGGTCCAAGGGCATCTGCGACTACGCCCAGACGTGGCTTCCGGAGGCCGGACGGGCGGATTTTCTGGAGATGCTCTCTTTGGAACGGCTTCGGCGCAACGGGGAGGACTACTCCTTCACCTATGAAAAGCGGACAGAAGAGGGGGTTATGTACCTGCAGGCCCGGGTGGCCTTTGTGCCGGATCCGCAGGGCGGCTTTGCCGCGGTGGTGGGTACCCGGAATGTGGATGACCTGATTAAAAAGGAGCGCCAGCAGGAGGCGGCGCTTCAGGAGGCCTTTGATGCTGCGGAGGCTGCCAACCGGGCAAAGACCAACTTCCTGTCCAATATGTCCCACGATATCCGCACCCCCATGAACGGCATCATCGGTATGACTGCCATTGCCGGCGCCCACATCGACGATAAGGCCCGGGTGCTGGACAGCCTGCAAAAGATTACCCTCGCCAGTAAGCATCTGCTGAGCCTCATCAACGAGGTGCTGGACATGAGCAAAATCGAGTCCGGCAAGGTGCAGCTGGTGGAGGAGGAATTTAACCTGTCCGACCTCATTGACAATCTGATCTCCATGACCAGCTCCCAGATCGAGGCTCACCGCCACAGCTTAAGCGTCAACATCACGGACGTTCGGCACGAAGCGGTGATCGGCGACAGCCTGCGCATCCAGAAGGTATTTACCAACCTGCTGAGCAATGCGGTGAAGTTTACCCCCGACGGCGGCAAGCTCCGAATCACCGTGACGGAAAAGCCCTGCAGCCAGAAAAAGATGGGCTGCTACGAGTTTGTCTTTGAGGACAACGGCATCGGCATCAGCGAGGAGTTCCTGGACAAGGTTTTCGAACCCTTCGCCAGAGAAGCGGACGGGCGGGTCAGCAATGTGCAGGGCACGGGGCTGGGAATGCCCATCAGCCGCAATATCGTACGCATGATGGGCGGCGATATCAAGGTCGAGAGCCGGGTGGGCGTAGGCTCCCGGTTTACGGTTACCATGTATCTGAAGCTTCAGGACAAAGGGGAAGCCCAGCCGGATAAATGGATTGACCTGCCAGTGCTTGTGGCGGACGATGATCCCTATTCACTGGAATCCTGCTGTGACATTCTGACGGGCTTCGGCATGAAGGTGGACGGCGCTGCAACAGGCCGGGAGGCGGTGGAACGGGTTCTGCAGCGGCATACGCAGAAGGATGACTATTTTGCCTGCATTCTGGACTGGAAACTGCCCGATTTGGACGGTATTGCCGCAGCTCGGGAAATCCGCGCCACAGTGGGCGATGAGGTTCCCATTATCATCATTTCCGCCTATGACTGGACGGAGATCGAGCAGGAAGCCCGGGCGGCGGGCGTCAACGCCTTCATCAGTAAGCCTCTGTTCCCATCCAGGTTGGCGAAGACCTTCCGCACGCTGACAGAACAGGCGGATACCGACCGGAAGGAAGACCCCATGACCGAACTGGAACAGCTGGACTGCTCCGGGCATCGTGCTCTGCTGGTGGAGGACAACGCCCTCAACACGGAGATTGCGCAGGAATTCCTGTCCATGACCGGTCTTACGGTGGAGTGCGCGAAGGATGGCATGGAGGCGGTGGACAAAATCGCCGAGTGCGCCGATGGGTATTATGACATCGTGTTCATGGACATTCAGATGCCCCGGATGAACGGCTACGATGCAACCCGTGCTATCCGCGCCATGGAGCGGGACTACTGCAAGCAGGTGCCAATCGTGGCGATGAGCGCCAACGCCTTTGCCGAGGACGTGCAGGCGGCGAAAACCGTGGGCATGAACGAGCACATCGCGAAACCTCTGGAGCTGAATGTGCTGGCAAGGACTCTGCGCAAATGGCTGAAGTAAATAGCAAAGCAGCCGGAAGGAATCCCCCTCCGGCTGCTTGCCTGTTAAATTCTCGCCACGCCGGATTTCCGGGCGGCTTCCGCCACGGCCTTGGCAACGGCGGGGCCGACCCGGGGGTCAAAGGCGGCGGGGATGATGTAGTCCTCGTTCAGCTCCTCGTCGGAAATGAGGCCTGCCAACGCGTTGGCTGCCGCCATTTTCATCTCCTCATTGATGTCACTGGCCCGGACATCGAAAGCACCCCGGAAAATGCCGGGGAAGGCCAGCACGTTGTTGATCTGATTGGGGAAGTCGCTGCGTCCGGTGGAGACCACCTTAGCGCCGCCAGCCTTGGCTTCATCGGGGAAAATCTCAGGGATGGGGTTGGCGCAGGCGAAGATAATGGCGTCCCGGTTCATGGTGGCTACCATTTCCTTGGTCACCATGCCAGGGGCGGACACGCCGATGAACACATCGGCCCCCACCAGCATATCGGCAAGGGTTCCGGCCTTTTTATCCAGATTGGTCTGTTGGGCCATTTCCTCTTTAATCCAGTTCAGGCCCTCGCGCCCAGCGTAAATTGCGCCCTTCCGGTCGCACATGGTGATGTTTCTGAAGCCCGCGCTCAGCAGCAGCTTCACGATGGCAATGGCGGCGGCGCCTGCACCGGAGGTGACGATCTTCACGTCCTCCTTGCGCTTGCCCACAACCTTCAACGCATTGGTCAGGCCTGCCAGCGTAATGACGGCGGTACCGTGCTGGTCGTCGTGGAAGATGGGAATGTCGCACTTTTCCTTGAGCTTGCGCTCAATTTCAAAGCACCGGGGGGCGGAGATATCCTCCAGATTGATGCCGCCGAAGGAGCCGGAAATGAGGTATACGGCGTTGACAAATTCGTCCACGTCCTTGGTCTTGACGCACAGAGGGAAGGCGTCCACATCGCCGAAGGCCTTGAACAGGGCGCACTTGCCCTCCATGACGGGCATACCGGCCTCGGGGCCGATGTCGCCCAGGCCCAGCACGGCGGAGCCGTCGGTAATGACGGCGCACAGGTTGTGCCGCCGGGTCAGCTCGTAAGATTTACTCACATCCTTCTGAATCTCCAGACAGGGCTGGGCCACACCGGGGGTATAGGCAAGGCTCAGGTCATCCTTGGTGGACACGGGGACTGTTGCCACCACTTCGATTTTGCCCTTCCACTCCCCATGGAGTCGAAGAGACTCTTTTGCGTAATCCATTGTAAACGCGCCTCCTTTTCTGATAGGGACAATGTACACTATTTTCGCCCGCTTGAAAAGTCTTTTGTAAAGAAAAAGTGTAAGTTCTTGCATTCTGCATAAAGCTGTGGTATTCTACAGAAAACTTCGTGCACAAATTCGCACATCAGGAGGAATCCGAATGGAGCTTCACGAATCCGGAGAAATGTATCTGGAAGCCATTCTGGTGCTGAGCCAGAAAAGCGGCTTCGTCCGCAGCGTGGATGTCAGTGAGTATTTGGGCTACTCCAAGCCCAGCGTATCCCGGGCCATGGGCATTCTGCGCACCGGCGGCTATGTGGAGATGGACACGGACGGCGGGCTGAGCCTCACGGAGACCGGACGGGAAATCGCTGAGAAAATATTCGAGCGGCACACGCTGCTGTCCCAGCTGCTGATGGCGCTGGGGGTGCCGGAGGGCACCGCCATTGCCGACGCCTGCAAAATGGAACATGCCATTTCGGACGAATCCTTTCAGGCGCTGAAGCGCCACATGGCACAGCTGAAGGAAAAACCGGTGTGAGTCGTGTCACGCCGGTTATTTTCACGGAAAGCGACAGATACTAAGCGGGATGTTTGACATACGGGGATGCGTTTGGTATACTTCGCTAAAGAAGAATTTAGCGAAGTAGGGGCGGCCATTGGGCGCCCGCCTGACAATAAAGGGTTCCCATGCGGGCGGCCAATGGCCGCCCCTACATTGATTTGCTAAATGTTTATGAATGAGGGAGGGATATCCATGGGAACCTGCGGAGGAAACTGCGGCGGTTGTTCGGGCTGCGCCCGGGAGCTTACGCTGAGCGAAGCGGAAATCCATTTTCTGCGCCGCCTCGGGGAGGTTGCCTTCCTGCCGGTGGCCCGACAGTTGGGGGATGTGACGCCTATCTATCCGGAAAAGGATGGGCCGGAGAATATGAGCCTGATTCTGCAAGTTCTGGAGAAAAAGGGCCTGATTTCCTTAGACTATGATAAGCCCTTAGCGGGCTTTGACGGCTACGGTGATTATACTGTGAAGGGCAGCATGGCCCTGACCCAGCGGGGCCAGCAGGTGCTGGAGCTGATGGACTATCAGGGCGTTCAGGCCGAGTAAAACACGCTTGTAGGGTGGGGTTGTAACCCCGCCCTACGGATTTTTAAGGTAGGGAAGAGATACATATGAACTTTCGGGAATACCGGACGGGGGTAAGCCGGGGACTGCCGGTGGGCATGGGCTACTTCTCCGTCAGCTTTGGCTTCGGAGCCATGGCAGTCAGCCAGGGCGTCAGCGTGTGGGACGCCACACTGATTTCTTTGACAAACCTGACCAGCGCGGGCCAGTTCGCCGGGCTGACCGTCATCGTGGCGGCGGCGACGCTGTGGGAGATGATCCTGACCCAGCTGATTATCAACAGCCGCTACGCCCTCATGAGTCTGGCGCTGAGCCAGCGGATGGGGGAGAGAATCGGCTTTCTGCCCCGGCTGCTGATTGCCTTTTTCAATACCGACGAGATATTTGCCCTTGCCATGGCAAGGGTGGAGCCGCTGACGGTGCCCTTTATGCTGGGCCTTGGCACTCTGCCCATCGTGGGCTGGACGCTGGGGACCCTGTGCGGCGGCCTTGCCGGGTCGGTGCTGCCTGCTTCCATTCAGGCGGCGTTGGGCGTCATGCTCTACGGAATGTTCATCGCCATCGTGGTGCCCCCGGCAAAAACCGATCGAAAGATCCTGGCGGCGGTGCTTCTGGCGCTGGTTTTCAGCAGCCTATTCACATGGACACCGGTGCTGAAGGACGTGTCCGCGGGCATCTCCATCGTCATCTGCACCGTGGCGGCGGCGGGCATCTGCGCCGCACTGCTCCCCATCGAGGAAGAAGCGGAGGCGGCGGTATGAATATCTATGTGTACATTTTCG
Source organism: Clostridiales bacterium (assembly GCA_022772525.1). GTDB lineage: Bacteria > Bacillota > Clostridia > Oscillospirales > Oscillospiraceae > Faecousia. The sequence goes on along the minus strand of JALFAD010000058.1, from coordinate 3,180 downwards.
CCATGGCGCTGACCACTTACCTGATTCGTGTGCTGCCTCTGACCATCTTTAGAAAACCCATCCGCAGCCGCTTTCTGCGCTCCTTTCTACACTATGTGCCCTACGCCTGCCTGACGGCAATGACTTTCCCGGCAATCTTAAGCAGCACGGCGTCTATCTTAAGCGGCGCGGCTGCCCTGATTGTGGCGATTATCCTGGCCTACCGGGGCAAGAGCCTGATCGTTGTCGCCGTGAGCAGCAGCGCGGCGGTGCTGATTGTGGAGTGCGTTTTGAAACTGACGGGGGTGCTGGCATGATTCGCAAGGCATTGGCGGCGGATATTCCCGCCGTTGCGTCGATCTACGACAAGCTCCACACCGAGGAAGAAGCGGGCCGGGCAACCATCGGCTGGATTCGGGGGGTCTACCCAACGGAAGATACCGCCAGGCAGGCCCTTTCCCGGCATGACCTGTTTGTTCTGGAGAATGGCGGGAAAATCGTGGGGGCTGCCATCATCAACCAGACCCAGGTGGATGCCTACTATGGTGGGCCATGGGCATATGAAGCGGAAGATGCCGAGGTTATGGTGCTGCACACGCTGGTCATCGATCCGGACGCCGCCGGCAAGGGCTATGGAAAGCAGTTTGTGGCGTTTTATGAGGACTACGCCCGCCAAAATGGCTGTCGATGTTTGCGGATGGACACCAACAGCCGCAATGCCCGGGCCAGAGCCATGTACCGGAAGCTGGGCTACCGGGAGGCGGGCATCGTGCCCTGCGTGTTCAACGGCATCAAGGGCGTGGGACTGGTACTGCTGGAAAAACTTCTCTGAAATTGTAAAATAACTGTGTATTCTCCCGGCTTGCCTTGACAAACCGGGAGCCTTTTGTTATAATCCCGCCAGAAGAGGGAGTAGTCGGCGCGCGAAAGACGCGGGACGGAATCGACATACTGGGCATACGAATTCTTGATTCAGGCCGGAAAGAATGAAAGCGCAGAATCAGCGGTTCGTATCATACCCCGGTTCCGCCTGAAATGACGAGACTTGAAGGCCGGCTCAGTCTCTTTGTTCGACTTCTGTGCCGGTTGTAATCTGTACGGAGGTCTTTTTTTATGGGAATCGGAGAGTTACTGCTGCTGGCGGTGGGGCTGAGCATGGATGCTTTCGCCGTGTCGGTGTGCAAGGGATTGGCCCTGCGGCGGGCTACCTTTCAGGCAGAATTCACCTGCGGCGTATGGTTCGGCGGCTTTCAGGCGCTGATGCCCCTGATTGGTTTTTTCCTTGGCACCCTGTTTGCCACAGCCATTCAGGCGGTGGATCACTGGATCGCCTTCGGCCTGCTTGCCATCATTGGCGTGAATATGCTGAAGGAGGCTATGTCCATGGAGGAAGAATGCGACTGCGGCGGCAATGCGGACCTGTCGGTGAAAACCATGTTCGTCATGGCTGTGGCTACCTCCATTGACGCGCTGGCGGTGGGCATTTCCCTTGCTATGGTTGGAAATGTAAACATCTTCTTCGCTGTGACGCTCATTGGTATCTGCACCTGCCTGCTGTCCATGCTGGGCGTGAAGATCGGCAATGTGTTCGGCAGCCGTTTTGAAAACAAGGCGGAGATTGCCGGAGGTGTGATCCTGATTCTGTTGGGTGTGAAGATTCTGCTGGAGCATCTGGGGGTGCTGGCGTGATTCGGACAGAGAAAAGAATGCGCCTGTGCGTGACGCTGCTGGTCTGCTGCCTTGTGTTCATCTGGGGCAATTCTCTGCTGCCGGGGAATATTTCCGGGGCTATCAGCGACTTTGTCAAGAACATTTTGGCGGCACTTTTTGAACAGGGGGAAAAGGAGCCGGAGAACGGCGGCTTCCTGCTGCGGAAAATGGCTCATTTCACGGAGTTCACGGCGCTGGGCCTGTGCCTGTGCTGGCTGTTCGGGATGCTGAAAAAAGGAATGCTGCTGCCCCTCTTTTGCGGCGGGTTGGCAGCCTGCGTGGATGAAACCATCCAGATTTTTGTCCCGGGCCGGGTTTCCAGCCTGCGGGACGTTTGTATTGACTCCTGCGGCGTGCTGCTGGGAGTGATTTTGCTCACTTTTGGGCATTATTGTATGCGTAAGAAAAAACATTTGGAGGAAACCTGAAATGAAGAAACTGATTTGCGCCCTGCTGGCGCTGAGCCTTGTGCTTGCCATGACCGCATGCGGCGGCAAGCAGACTGCGGAAACCACCGCACCCGCCGCCAACATCGAGGGCACCATGGAGGAGCTTTTGAACAAGGTTATCGAGCAGCGGCCCGTGGAGTTTGCCGGCGGCGTCATTCCTATTGACCTCACCGACACCAGCGAGGAGGGCCTGTGGGCCATCAAGAGCTACACCGGCCTTGATGATGCCTCCCAGCTTTCCGAGGCGGCGGCTTTTGAGCCGATGATGGGCTCTCTGGCGTTCTCCATGGTCATGGCGCGCACGGCGGAAGGCGTGGATGCCCGGACTGTTGCCGAGGCCATGAAGGCCGGCGTGGACCCCCGGAAGTGGATCTGCGTGGAAGCGGACGACGTAAAGACGGCGGGTATTGGCAATGTGGTGATGCTGATTATGGTGTCCACCACCGGCGACATGACCGCCCAGTCCTTTGTGGATGCCTTCCAGAGCGTGGCGGGCAGAACCTGTGATTTTGTGATTTAATCAGTAAATGGCAGCGGCATGATCGCTGCCATTTTTTCAAAAAAAGAATGAGGAACCTGCCATGATTTTTTCCAGCATCCCATTTCTATACTATTTTCTCCCGGCGGTGCTGGCGGCGTACTTTCTCACCCCCCGGCGGGGGAAAAATGCCGTGCTGCTTCTGGCGAGCCTTGCGTTCTACGGCTGGGGGGAGCCGAAGCTATTGTGGCTGATGATATTCACCATCGCTGTTTTCTACCTGTGCGGTCTTGCCATCGGGCGCAGCCAGCATCACAAAAAGGCGTGGCTGACCCTGTCCATTGCCGTGGGCGTGGGCCTGCTGGGGCTTTTCAAATATGCGGACTTTTTCCTCATCAGCGTCAATGCCGTCACCGGCCTGCGCCTGCCGCTTCTGAAGCTGGCCCTGCCGGTGGGCATCAGCTTCTACACCTTCCAGTGCCTAAGCTACACTGTGGATGTGTACCGGGGCACGGTGCCGCCCCAGAAGAATCCTGTTTCCTTCGGAGCCTATGTAGCGCTGTT
>JALFAD010000055.1 GCA_022772525.1 Clostridiales bacterium | reverse complement strand
GAGTTGCAGAAGTATAGAGACTCAACAGGCAAAAAGCTGTCCGCCAAAACCATCAGAAATGCCATCTCTACTTTGAGTTCCGCTTTGACAGCCGCCGTCGATGAAGAATTGATAGAGAGGAATCCTTGCGAAAAAGCAAAGTTGCCAAATGTCGAGAAGCACGAAATCATTCCCTTGAATAGTGAGGAGCTTTCCGCGTTTCTTGAAGCACTTGAGGATGACCCTGAGTTTAAGAACGCTTATTTGTTCTGCATTTATACTGGTGTCCGCGAGGGCGAATGCCTTGGCCTCAGCTGGTCCAATGTTAATTTTGAAAAGAAAACGGTAACGATTGCGCAGCAGCTTCAGAAAGTTCGCAGCGAGAACGGCGGAACATACGTCATCAAAAAATGTACGCAGACGAAAAAGCCCCGCACCATCTGTGTAACAAACAGTGTCATTGCCTGTCTGAAAAACGAAAAGATGAGGCAGGAGGAAAACGCAAGGCTGGCTGGCAAGTTGTGGAACAATGAATGGGATTTGGTCTTTACCAACGACCTTGGACGGCATCTGATTATTGTGACTTTCTACAAGCATTTTAAGAGAATCGTTGCGAAGATCGGCCGCCCTGATGCTCGCCCCCACGATTTGCGGCACACCTTTGCCTCCTTGGCGATTGCTGATAACAGGGGGGACATCAAATCCGTACAAACAATTTTAGGGCACTCTAATGCCATGACGACCTTAAACACCTATACTCACCCCGATGAGGACGCACAGCGTGAGTCCATAGGAACGGTAGATGCGTACATAGATACGCTCAAAAAAAGCAATGAAAAACAGGGTTAACCCACGATTGTGGTCAAATTTTTGGTCAAACTTCATTTTCGGGCATACAAAAAACCCTGTAACCGTTACAGTTACAGGGTTTCTTGTATGGCGCGGAAGGAGGGATTTGAACCCTCGCGCCGCTTTTGACGGCCTACTCCCTTAGCAGGGGAGCCCCTTCGGCCTCTTGGGTATCACTCCGAATCAAAAAGTATTCAACTGATTGCCAAAGTATTCTAGCACAGCATGGTAAGTTTGTCAAGGGAAAAAAGGCTTTTTACCGGAAAAACGGTGATGCCAGGAAGCGCGGAGACTTCCTGGCATTGCGATTACGCCTTTTTGATCAGTTCCAGCAGCGCATCCATGGTATCTGCGATTCCAATGGCTCCCGCTTCCACCATTTCTTCCACGCTGCCGTAGCCCCAGCTGACGCCTATGGCTGGGATTCCGTGGGCCTTGGCACCCAGCACATCGTATTTCGTATCGCCAACCATGACCATGTCCTCTTTCGCCCCGCTCTGTTCCAGCAGATAGGCGATGACGGCATCTTTGGTGCTTCGGGAAGTGTCCGTCGATGCACCGCAGATTCGGTCGAAATAGGGGGCAAGGCCGAACCGCTCCAGAATGGTCACGGACATCTCCTCCGGCTTGGAGGTGGCAACATATAGGGTATAGCCCTCCTTTTTCAGGGCTTCCAGCAGCTCTTTGATACCGGGATAGGGGGTGTTTTCAAACATTCCCGTGGGAATGTAGCGGCTGCGGTAGACCCGAATGGCTTCGTCGACTTTGTCCGCTGGAACACCGAAGCGCTGGAAGGTTTCCTGCAGGGGGGGACCCACAAAGACCCGCATTGCCTCCCGGGAGGGAATGGGAAGGCCCAAATGCTCCAGCGCCAGCGCAGCGCAGTTGATGATGCCCTCACCGGAATCGGTGAGGGTTCCGTCTAAATCAAATAACACTGTCTTTCTCATGTACAAATCTCCTCAGCCCAACAGCACATCGGATATGAGCATAACGCAGAAGCCCACCAGCAGGGCATAGGTAGCGCTGCTTTCGTGGTCGTGGTGGGTCTCGGGAATCATTTCATCGCTGATGACATACAGCATGGTTCCTCCCGCAAAGGCCAGGGCGAAGGGCAGAATGGCGGAGGCGATGCTGACGGCGAAGTAGCCCAGCAGGGTGCCCAGCACCTCAATCAAACCGGTTGCCAGCGCGCACAGGAAGGTCCTTTTGGGACTGATGCCTGCCGCCAGCATAGGCCCGATAATCACCATGCCCTCGGGAATATTCTGCAGGGCGATACCGCCCGCAATCAGCATGGCCTCCGCCACATTCTCAGAGCCGAAGCTCACACCGGCGGCAAGGCCCTCGGGCAGATTGTGAATGGCGATGGCAGAGACGAACAGCAGTACTTTGTCAAGACGCTGGCTGCCGGGGTGGGCTTCGGAATCCACGCCCGCGAGGTGATGCAGATGGGGCACCAGCCGGTCCGCCAGATTCAGACAAACCGCACCGGCAAAGATGCCTGCAACGGTAATGAGCGCATTTCCATAGTCCAAGGAAGGGAGAATCAGCCCCAGCACGGCTGCGGCAAGCATGACACCGGCAGCAAAGGCCAGCACCAGATCGCTGAACTGGTGGGAAATGTCCTTAATCAGAAAACCGGCGATTGCTCCGACGACCGTTGCGCCGCCAACGCCCAGCGCGGTTAATAAAACAAGCTGCATTTAGATACCTCCTTTTTCGTGATTCTATCATAGTTTCCGACGGATTGCAACGCTCGAACGGGAAACCACGAGTTTTTTGACGGGAAAGCGGGTTAGGTGTTGCGTATTCGAATTCAATTTGGTATACTGTAGGAAATTTGGAAAGAATGGCAGGGAAAGCATATGAATATGAGAAAACGTTGCCCTGGGGCTGTGCGGGAGTTTGGAAAATGCGCAATTGTGTTCTGCCTGTCCGTGGTTGTGGCGATGGGTTCTCTGCTGATTGCCGCTTTTGCGCCTCAGGACAAAATCAGTGAAAACCTGCTGGATTCCGTTGACGGCCTGTATCTTGAGGGGCAGTATCCGGTCATCGGAGACAGAAAAATCAACTCCCTGCTGGATAACGCCACGGATACGACCATGCTTCGCGCAACCGCCGGAATGAACCGGCATTATCTGGGAGCTGTTCTGACAAATCCTCTCTATTCCTACAATAACGTGGAGGTTGAGAAAGCGGAAGATTATCCGGTAAAATGCCTGGAGCTGTACAGTATCGGCATGAAGCCGGACGGGGAATTCCTGTATGTCCGTTACTGGATGGGATTTCGGGCAGTCTTACGGTGGCTGCTGGTGTTTTTTGACTATTTCCAGATCCGCAGATATGCGGGGGCGTTGTTTTTTGCCCTGTTTGCGCTGGCGATCTGCTCTGTTGCCGGGCAGGTCGATACGAAAACCGCCTTCGCCTTCGCGGTCAGTGTGATTCTGGTACGCCCGCATGTGATTGCGTGCAGTCTGCAATTTCTGCCCTGCTTCCTGATCGCTTTTTTGGCAATGCTGATTGCACCCCATTTGGTGGAACGGCCTGCGTGGGACGCGGTGTTCTTTCTGGAAATCGGCGTCGTGACCATGTTCTTCGATTTCTACACGACGCCTTTGATTTCGGTTGGCTTTCCCCTTGTGTACCTGGCGATTCTGCGTGCCCGGCAGGGCCGGCGCATTACGCTGGGGTGGATGGTCCGGTGTGTGCTGATTTGGCTCTGCGGCTACGCCCTGATGTGGCTGGCAAAGCTGACCATGACCAGCCTATTTACCTCTGTGGACGGCCTGTCGGACGGCCTGGCGGCATTTTCCAGACGAGTGGGAATAAAAAAGTCGGAGGGCTACGAGGAATATTACAGCCTGTCGCTGGCCTTCAAGAACCTGAGATCGGCGATTTTCAGTGACACGGAGGGAAAGGTTGTCTATCTGCTTGGCGCCGGCCTTACGGCCCTGTCCGTCTGCATCTGCGCCATACGGCGGAAGCTGAAGCTGTCCGCGTTTGCCGCGAATCGCTGTCTGCTGTTCGCGGCTGTGCTGCCGTTTATCTGGTTTTGCTGCACCGCACAGCCCATTGCGATTCACTATTGGTATCAGTACCGCTCCATTGCCCTGACGCACTGGGCAGTGGGGGCGTATGTGACCATGACCTTTTGGCAGGGGAATCAAAAAACAGAATTTCGGACAGAATAAAACCATTATCTGATACCCTTCCCAACGGCTTCTTCTGTGTAAGCCTGCCAAAAAACGGAATCATTTCTCAAAAAACACTTGATTTTTGAATTTGACTGTGCTAAAATATAGCGGTCTGAAATCAGGGTGCGTCCTCTGGCAGCGGTTGCTGCGTATGAACGCCTAATATTTAAGGAGGACAAAGAAATGGATTTGGTTAAGGCTCTGAACAGCCAGTACATGAAGGAGGAGCTGCCTGAGGCTCAGGTTGGCGACACCGTTCGTGTGCATGTGCGCATCAAGGAAGGCTCCCGGGAGCGTATTCAGGTGTTCGAAGGCACCGTCATCGCCCGGAAGCATGGCGGCATCGGCGAGACCATCACCGTTCGCCGCATCTCTTACGGCGTTGGCTGTGAGAAGGTCTTCCCCCTGCATTCCCCCAATGTGGCGATGATCGAGACTGTCCGCAAGGGCAAGGTTCGCCGCGCCAAGCTGTACTACCTGCGTGACCGCGCCGGTAAGGCTGCCAAGGTCAAGGAGAAGGTCTGATCCCGAACTTGATAAAGAAAGAGGGCAATGCCCTCTTTTTTTATTTCCTTGTGGAAAACGGGGAAAGAATGTGATATAATGCAAAAAATACCTGCGGAAAGGAGCAGCTATGGCTTCTGAAAAGGAAAAGGAACCCCGGAGCTGGCAGCACAGTGTGCTGCTCTATGTGCACGACCTCATGTATATGCTGCTGGTGGTGATGCTCCTGTTTCTGGTGGTGTTTCGGGTCATTCTGGTAACGGGAGACTCCATGTTCTCCACACTGTGGGATGGGGATTATCTGCTGCTGGAAAGCAGAATGATCTGCGGCGAGCCGGAACCGGGGGACATTGTGGTCATCAGTAAGGCTTCCTTTGATAATGGCAGCCCCATCGTCAAGCGGGTCATTGCCACGGAAGGGCAGACAGTTGATATCGATTTTGAAAGCGGTACAGTTTATGTAGACGGCGAAGCCCTGTCGGAGGCGTATATTCACAACGAAACCACCAACGAGGAAGGAACGGTGTTTCCACTGACCGTGGCGGAAAACTGCATTTTTGTCCTTGGCGACAACCGGGCTGTTTCTCTGGACAGCCGTTCCCCCCAGATCGGACAGATTGACCGGCGGGAGGTGCTGGGAAAGGCGATTTGCCTGCTGATCCCCGGAACCCATCATGGACAGCTGCTGCCGGACTACAGCCGCATCGGCGCAATCCAATAAGAGAGGAAAGCTATGAACCAGAAAAACAGGGACCAATTGAATATCCAGTGGTATCCCGGTCATATGACCAAGACCCGCCGTCAGATCGAGGCGGACTTGAAGCTGGTGGACGCGGTCTGTGAGATCGTGGACGCCCGTATCCCCACGTCCAGCCGCAACCCGGATATCGATGCCATCTGCGGCAGCAAGCCCCGGATTCTTGTACTCAACCGGATGGACTTGGCAGACCCGGCAGCTACAAAGAAGTGGGCCGACTATTTCCGGGGAAAGAGCATGGCGGTGCTGGCCACCGACTGCAAGACCCGGAAGGGGATTGGCGACTTTACCCCCGCGGCCCGGAAGGCCTGTGCCGAAAAGCTGGAGCGGGACGCCAAGCGGGGTATGAACCGCCCTCTGCGGGTGATGGTGGTGGGGATCCCTAACGTGGGAAAGTCTACCCTCATCAACCAGATTTCCGGCAGAAAGGGCGCGAAGGCGGAAAACCGTCCCGGTGTGACCCGGGGCAAGCAGTGGGTGACAGTGGACAGCGGTTTGCAGCTGCTGGACACTCCCGGCATCCTCTGGCCCAAATTTGAGGACCCGGAGGTTGGCATGATGCTTGCCTACACCGGCGCGGTGAAGGAAAACGTCATTGACCTGGAAGAGCTGGCCTGTCACTTGATGACCCTGCTGCATAAATACTACCCCCAGACCCTGCTGGAGCGCTACAGGGTGGAAGCGCCCGAAGGTACCCCCGGCTGGGAGCTGCTGGAAATGGCAGGTCGAAAGCGGGGCTATCTGGTGTCCGGGGGCGAAGTCAATCTGGAGCGGATGGCCCGGGTGCTGCTGGACGAATTCCGCAGCGGCAAGCTGGGAAAATTTACACTGGAAATGCCGGAGGAGCAGCTATGAGCGAACTGACTATGTGGGAAATTGAGGACAGCCTTGGCCTGCACCTGATCTGCGGCGTAGATGAGGCGGGCCGGGGGCCGCTGGCGGGACCGGTCTGCGCGGCGGCGGTGGTCCTACCGGAACACCTGCAAATCCCCGGCCTGACGGACAGCAAAAAGCTGACCGACAAAAAACGCAGAGAGCTGTTTCCCATCATACAGGAGCAGGCCGTTGCCTACGGCATCGGGTTGGCTTCTGAACAGGAAATTGATGAAATCAATATTTTGCAGGCAACCTTCCTCGCCATGGGCCGGGCGCTGGAGCAGCTGAGCGTCCGTCCGGAAATCGCGCTGATTGACGGCAACCGGGAAACGGATTTCGGCCTGCCGGTAAAGACTGTGGTGAAGGGTGACAGTCTCAGCGCCAATATCGCGGCGGCCTCCGTACTGGCAAAGGTCACCCGGGATAATCTCATGCTGGAACTGGCACAGCAGTACCCGGAATACGGCTTTGATATCCACAAAGGCTACGGAACCAAAGCCCACTATGAGGCTCTGCGCAAGTACGGCCCCTGTCCCATTCACCGCAGGAGCTTCCTCAAAAAATTTTATGGGGAGAAGTAACCTGCTGGGAGCCTGGGGCGAAGCCCTGGCGGCGGAGTATCTGCGCAGGAAACACTACAAAATCCTTGCCTCCGGCTACCGCTGCCGGTATGGGGAGATCGACCTGATTGCTACCAATCGTACATATCTGGTTTTTGTGGAGGTCAAGCTCCGCAAATCTGCTGATTTTGCCGCGGCAAGGGAGTATGTAGACCGAAAAAAGCAGGAAAGACTCCGTGCAACGGCTGCCATGTACCTCGCCCAGAACTCCACAGCCCTGCGCTGCCGCTTTGACATTATCGAAATCTACGCCCCGGATGGCATGAACACAGCCCATCCGGAGATCAACCATATGGAGGATGCGTTCCAATGAACTTCCCGGTATTTGATTTTCACTGTGACACCGCCCTGGCGCTGCTGGGCGACGACCTGAATCAGGCGGGCAGCCTGCGCAAAAATAACGGTCATATCGATCTGGAACGGGCGGGGGAACTGGGAGGCTACGCCCAGTGTTTCGCCTGCTTCACCACGGATATCCCGGAGTTGCTGCATGGCATTTCTCCGATTGTCCTGTTCGAGCGGGAGCTTGCCACCATCCAGCGGGAGGTGGATAAAAACAGCGACCTGATTTCCATTGCCTATTCGACGGAGGAAATCGAGGAAAACCGGGCATCGGGCAAAATGTCCGCAATCCTGACGCTGGAGGGCACGGCGGGCATCGACTATAATCCGGAGCTGCTGGGAGACCTGTGGGCCATCGGCTTCCGGGTGTCCAGTTTGGGCTGGAACGAAAAAAATCCTCTTACCGGCTCCAATGTCACCGGCGGCGGCCTGACCGACCTGGGCAGGGAGTATGTGAAGGAGGCCCAACGGCTGGGAATGCGTATCGATGTCAGCCACATCAGCGACGAAGGCTTTTGGGACATCATGGAGATCACGGATGCGCCCATTCTTGCCACCCATTCCAACAGCCGGGCGGTGCATAGCCACAGCCGCAATCTGACGGACGATATGTTCCGGGCCATCTGCGAAACCGGCGGCGTGGCGGGCTATAATACCTGCGCGGAATTCACTGGAGAGAATCCGGATTTGGACACCGCCTGCGACCATATTCTGCACTTTATGGAACTGGATCCCAGTGGAAAGCACATTGCCCTGGGCGGCGACCTGGACGGCGTGGAGACCATGCCGGACGGCTTTGAGGGCGTGCAGAGCTACCCCGCGCTGGCTCGGCAGCTGCTGAGCAGGGGATTGACGCAGCAGAACATCATGGACATTTTCTGGAACAACGCCATTCGGGTCATGACCACCGGCTGACGCGCAGGATTCGGCAAGCTGTGACCACTTCGGCCCAGAGAATTCATTTTTCGTTTATAGACAGAGCAGCGGGCCTGTGGTAAAATAAACCAGTCGCCATATTGTTTGCGGGAGGGGAGTCACTATGCTGTATCTGACGACACGCAGCAGCCGGGATGCGTACACGGCCCAGCGTGCTCTGCGGGAAAGCCGGGGCCCGGATGGGGGAATGTACCTTCCTTTCCGTGGGCCGTCGTTCGCCCCGGAGGATTGGAAGAAACTGGCTGCTATGCCCTTTGGTCAGCGGGTGGCGGAGATTCTGAACCGCCTGTTTCAGATGAGGCTGACCTGCTGGGACGTGGATGTGTGTATCGGACGCAATCCGGTAAAGATTGAGCCTCTGGGCCACCGCACACTGGTGGCGGAACTGTGGCACAATCCCGGCCAGTCCTATGACTATCTTGCCCGGGAGCTGGCGGAGCAGCTGCTGAATAAGAGCAGCGGCCAAAGCGGCTGGCTGTCCATCGCCCTGCGCATTGCCATGCTGTTCGGAATTTATGGGCAGCTTCCCGGCGATTCGTCGGAGCCGGTGGACATTTCGGTCATTTCCGGGGACTTTACCGCCCCCATCAGCGCGTACTACGCAAGAGCTTGGGGGCTACCCATCGGGAATATCGTCTGCTGCTGCAACGAAAACAGCGGCCTGTGGGAGCTTCTGCGCCACGGGCAGCTGCGGACGGATGCCGCGAGCGTTCGTACCATCCTGCCGGAGGCGGATGTGGCGGTGCCGGAAAATCTGGAGCGTCTTGTCTATGAAGCCGGCGGAACAGACGAAGTGGAACGGTATCTGGAGGTCTGCCGACGGGGTGGCGCCTATGCCCCCAGTGACCCGGTGCTGGCAAAAATGAACCGGGGACTCAGCGTGAGCGTGGTCAGCAGCTCCAGAATCGGTCAGACCATTTCCAGCGTCTACAGAACCCACCGCTATGTCCTTTCCCCCGGCAGCGCGCTGAGCTACGCGGGCCTGATGGATTACCGGGCGAAGGCGGGGCAGGCGAGAAACGCCCTGATTCTGGCGGAGAAAAGTCCTGTCCTGGACTCAGAAATCACCGCCGCTGCCTTGAACATTTCACGGCAGGAGTTAATCGAACTGCTTTAAAAGACAGAAGGGAGGCGCTCTATGGCGCTGTATGCCATCGGCGACCTGCACCTGTGCTTGGGAGCGCCGAAGCCTATGGACGTATTCGGCGGCGCGTGGGTCGGATACATGGACAAGCTCCGGGAGGGACTGTCGGTCATTGGCCCGGAGGATACCACGGTGTTGCTGGGCGACTTAAGCTGGGCGCTGGATCTGCCCGGCGCCCGGCGGGATTTCGCCTGGATCAACGAGATTCCCGGCAGGAAGATCCTCCTCAAAGGCAACCACGACTACTGGTGGAGCACCGCCGCGAAATTTGAGAAATTCTGCGAGGAAAACGGCTTTTCCAATCTATACCTGCTGAACAACAATTGCTACGCCTACGGCGACTACGCCATCTGCGGCACCCGGGGCTGGTTCTTTGAGGAGGAGCGCAGCGGTCAGCACGATGAGAAGATATTTAAGCGTGAGCTTCTGCGGCTGGAAGCTTCTCTGAAAGCAGCGGGGGACAGGCCCAAGCTGGTCTTTCTCCACTATCCGCCCCGGTACAAGGGCTACGAGTGCGCAGAAATCCTGAAGCTGCTGGAAGCCTATGGCGTTCGACGGTGCTTTTACGGACATCTTCACGGCGGAAGCCACAAGCTTGCCATGGAAGGCCAGTGGGACGAGGTGGAATTCCGGCTCACTTCGGCGGATTATCTTGGTTTTAAGCCCTACCCTGTAATTATTTAAAGAAATTTTCAGAAAACTATGGACAAAAGCCACATATTTTGATAGAATAGGTCGGCTATGAAATAAATATAGAATGGTATCGCCCTGCGAACCAATTTAGGAGGACTTAAACCAATGAACGTAAAGAGCATCGAAAGAAACGGCAATGAGGCTACCATCGTTGTGGAGATCGACAAGGATCTGATGGAGTCCGGTGTCAACAAAGCCTACCTCAAGGCTCGTAAGCAGATCATGATTCCCGGCTTCCGTAAGGGCAAGGCCCCCCGGAAGATGATCGAGGCCATGTACGGCGCTCACGTTTTCTACGAAGACGGTCTGGAAGAGATTTTCCCCGAGGTTTATGACTTTGCCGTTGCGAAGCAGGAGGGCCTGAAGGCCATCGGCCGTCCCAGCCTGACCGATATGCAGATTGGCGAGGACGGCGGCGTGACCCTGACCCTGACCACTGAAGTCTACCCCGAGGTTACGCTGGGCCAGTACAAGGGCCTGGAGGTGGAGAAGGCTGAGGCCACTGTTACCGACGAGCAGGTGCAGGCCGAACTGGACCGTATGGCCCAGAATGTGGCCTCCACGGAGACCGTGGAGCGTGCCGCCGAGATGGGCGACACCGCCAACATCGACTTCGAGGGCTTCGACAATGGCGTTCCCTTCGAGGGCGGCAAGGGCGAGAACTTCGACCTGAAGCTTGGCTCCGGACAGTTTGTCCCCGGCTTTGAGGAGCAGGTGGTCGGCATGAGCGCCGGCGAGGAGAAGGACATCGACATCACCTTCCCCGAGGACTACCACAAGGATCTGGCCGGTAAGCCCGTCGTGTTCCATGTGAAGCTCAACAAGGTCACTGTGACCAACGTGCCCGAGCAGGATGATGAGTTTGCTAAGGACGTTTCGGAGTTCGATACCCTGGAGGAGTTGAAGGCCGACATCCGCGCCAAGGCGCTGGAGCAGGCTCAGAAGCAGATCGACTCCGCTTTTGAGAATGCCGCCGTGGAGAAGGCCGCGGAAAACACCACCGTGGATATGCCCAAGGCATTGGTTGAGAACGAGCTGGATACCCAGATGGAGCGCTTTGCCTACCAGCTGCAGATGAGCGGCTACTCCATGGAGCAGTACGCTAAGATGATGGGCGGCGATGTGAATACAATGCGTAACGCCTTCCGCCCCGCTGCTGAGAAGCAGGCAAAGATCTCCGTCACTCTGGAGAAAATCGTGGAGGTCGAGGGCTTGACTGCCTCTGAGGAGGAGATTGAGGAGGAGTTCAAGTCGCTGGCTGAGCAGTATCAGCTGGAGGTGGACAAGGTCAAGGAGATGGTGCCCATGGCTGAACTAACCGGTAGCCTGACCACCCGCAAGGCCGTGAAGGTCATCGTTGACTCCGCTGTCCCTGTGGCTCCCAAGGCTGAGGAGAAGACCGAGGCCTGATTCATCCGGAATATGGACACAACGGGAAACCGGCTTCACGCCGGTTTCCCTTTGCAGGATTTTACCTGTTTGGAATAACCTTCCCCCGCGATGGTTAGAATGTTTCAAACCCTTTGAAAGGAGACATCACCATGAGTTTAGTTCCCTATGTTGTTGAGCAGACCAGCCGCGGCGAGCGCAGCTATGATATTTTCTCCCGTCTGCTGAACGACCGCATCATCTTCCTGTCCGAGGAGGTCAACGATACGACTGCCTCTCTGGTGGTTGCCCAGCTGCTGTATCTGGAAGCGCAGGACCCGGACAAGGACATTCAGTTCTATATCAACAGCCCCGGCGGCAGCGTCACAGCCGGTATGGCGATTTACGACACCATGCAGTACATCAAGTGTGATGTAGCGACCATCTGCGTCGGCATGGCGGCCTCTATGGGCGCGTTCCTGCTGAGCGCGGGCGCCAAGGGCAAGCGGATGGCGCTGCCCAATTCCGAAATCATGATTCATCAGCCCTCCGCCGGCACCCAGGGCCAGATCACCGATATGGCCATCCACATGAAGCGCCTGCAGACCATCAAGGAGCGGATGAACCGGATCCTGTCTGAAAACTGCGGTCAGAGCATTGAGACCGTCACCGCTGCCTGTGAGCGTGACAATTTCATGACGGCTGAGGAAGCCAAGGCCTTCGGCCTTATCGACCGGGTGCTGGAGCATCATTGATAAAAATAATGTAGAAATGAGGTACCAGGTGCATGGCAAAGAATAACGAGCAGCCGCCGGTTCGCTGCAGCTTCTGCGGGAAGCGGGAGAATCAGGCTTCACGGCTGATTGCCGGTCCTGGGGTGTATATTTGCAGCGACTGTGTCGCGGCGTGCAGCGAGCTGCTGCGTGACGAATACGACTTGGAGCCTGCCGGCACACCGCAGGCCCCCGACCGTCTGCCTACCCCCATGGAGATGAAAACCTTCATGGATCGCTATATCATCGGTCAGGACGATGCAAAAGTCGCCCTGTCCGTCGCGGTTTACAATCATTATAAGCGCATCTACTTTGGCTCTGATTCCGATGTGGAGCTGCAAAAGAGCAACATTCTGCTCATTGGCCCCACGGGCAGCGGCAAGACCCTGTTTGCCCAGACACTGGCAAAAATTCTGGATGTGCCCTTCGCCATTGCCGACGCCACCACCCTGACGGAGGCCGGCTATGTGGGCGACGATGTGGAAAATATCCTCCTGCGTCTTTTACAGGCGGCGGACTTCGACGTGGAGCGTGCACAGCGGGGCATTATCTACATCGATGAGATGGATAAGATCGCCCGCAAGAGCGAGAATACCTCCATCACCCGGGATGTGTCCGGAGAGGGCGTGCAGCAGGCGCTGCTGAAAATCCTGGAGGGTACCGTTGCCAATGTTCCGCCCCAGGGCGGGCGCAAGCACCCCCAACAGGAAATGATTCAGGTGGACACCACCAACATTCTCTTTATCTGCGGCGGTGCCTTTGACGGCCTGGATAAGATTATCGAACGGCGCACCGAAAAGAGTATTATTGGCTTTGATGCCCCAGTGCAGAGCAAAAACAACCGGGATGTGGGCACCCTCTTTACCCAGGTGGAGCCCCATGACCTGCTGAAGTTCGGTATCATCCCGGAACTGGTGGGCCGTATGCCGGTGATTACCACTTTGCGGAGCCTGACCCAGAACGATTTGGTTCGGATTCTGGTGGAGCCCAAGAACGCCCTGACCAAGCAATATCAGGCCCTTCTTGCCATGGACGGCGTGGAGCTGGAAGTGTCGGACGAGGCGCTGCTGCTGATTGCCCAGAAGGCCATCGACCGCCAGATTGGCGCCCGGGGCCTGCGGGCCATCATGGAAAAGATCATGACCAGCATTATGTTCCTGATTCCTTCTGATCTTTCCATTCAAAAAATCGTCATCACCCCTGAGTCCGTGGAAGGCGGCGACCCTGTGATTGTGCGGGATGCCGCCCATCCCAGGCAGAAGCTCACTGGTAAGAAATAATCAGGGAAACTCTGAATCAATCGGCAAGAGCTGACAGCGAGAGATTTTGATTCAGCGGAAGGTTCGAAAAACAGAGGAATACTGTATGTATTTCCTGTTTTACAAACCGCACCGATGGAGCAAAAGATCCGATGCTCAGCCGCAGGCGATTTGTTCAGAGGTTCCCTAGGAAGGGGGTAGTTTTCTACCCCCTTTTTTACGAAAGGAGGGGAATCCTCTTGAATGAAGAAAAATTGTACGCCGGAAAGCTGCCGGTTTTGGCTCTGCGGGGCCTGACGGTGTTCCCTGACCAGACGGTGCACTTTGACGTGGGCCGGGCAAAGTCCGTACTGGCGCTGGAAGCCGCTATGAAGGCGGATCAGACCCTGTTTCTGGTTCCCCAGAAGGATCTGCTGGTGGACGACCCGAAGCTTGCCGACCTCTATCCCATCGGCACGGTGGCGAAGGTCAAGCAGGTTCTGAAGACCCAGACGGAAAACCTGCGGGTGCTGGTGACCGGCATCTGCCGGGGCAGGATCACGGAGCTTTCCCAGTCGGAGCCTTACCTGTATGGCACCATCGAAGCGGTTGCCGAGCAGAAGGAGGAGGACTCCATCCGTGCCCAGGCCCTGCGCCGGGAGGCCAACGCCCTGTATGGGCTGTATCTGCAAATGTCTGAGCACCCGGCCCAGACGGTGTACCTGCAAATGATGGCAAGCTCCAGCAACGGCTTCCTTGCCGACAGCATCGCCCAGAATTCCGGCATTGAATTCCCGGATAAGGCGAAACTGCTTTGTATGCTGAATCCCACGCGGCGTCTGGAAACGGCTTTGCGGCTGCTCCAGCGGGAGGTGGAAATGCTCCGGCTGGAAGCGGAAATTCAGGAAAAGACAAAGGCCGTCATGGACCAGAACCAACGGGACTACTATCTGCGTGAGCAGATGAAGGTCATCCGGGAGGAGCTGGGGGAGGAAGACGACGAAAACGAGTGCGAAAGCTACGCCGCCAGCATTCAGAGCCTGAAACTGGACAAGGATGTGGAAAAGAAGCTTCTGAAAGATGTAGAACGGCTCAAAAAGCAGCCTTTCGGTTCTTCGGAAGGGGCCGTTTTGCGCAATTATCTGGATACCGTGCTGGAGCTGCCCTGGAATGTCAAGACGAAAGAGCGTGTGGACGTGGCTGCCGCTCGGAAGATTCTGGAAAAAGACCACTTCGGCATGGAAAAGGTAAAGGAGCGGATTCTGGAAACCATCGCCGTGCGGCAGATGGCGCCGGAAATGCCGCCCCAGATTCTGTGCCTTGTCGGCCCTCCCGGTGTGGGCAAGACCTCCATTTCCTACTCCGTCGCCAAAGCTCTGAACCGCAAAATGGCCCGGGTGTCTCTGGGCGGCGTACACGACGAGGCCGATATCCGGGGCCACCGGAAAACCTATGTGGGCGCTATGCCGGGCCGGATTATGACCGCCATGATTCAGGCGGGCAGCAATAACCCGGTGCTCCTGCTGGACGAAATCGACAAGATGGGAGCTGATTACCGGGGCGACCCCAGCGCGGCGCTGCTGGAGGTGCTGGACGGAGAACAGAACCGCGCCTACAGGGATCACTATCTGGAAATACCCTACGACCTGTCTGACGTGCTGTTCATCACCACCGCCAACACGCTGGATACGGTGCCCGCGCCGCTGCTTGACCGGATGGAGGTCATCGAGCTGGGCTCCTATACCGATGAGGAAAAGGTGATGATCGCCAAGAACCACCTAATCCCGAAGCAGCTGAGTAAGCACGGCCTGAAAAAGAGTCAGCTTCGCATTTCCGAGGAGGCCGTCCGGGAGACCATTGCCTGCTATACCCGGGAATCCGGCGTCCGGGGTCTGGAGCGCTGCTTCGGCGATATCTGCCGAAAGGCCGCGATGGAACTTCTGGAGGGGGAAACTGCGAAAAAAGTCACAGTAACCGCCTCAAATCTGGAAAAATATTTGGGCGTTCGCAAATACCTCCCCGACCGACTGCCCTGCACCGACCAGGTGGGCCTAGTCACGGGCCTTGCCTGGACCAGCGTGGGCGGCGAGACACTGGAAGTGGAAGTGAATGTCATGGACGGTTCCGGCAAGCTGGAACTGACAGGCAACTTGGGCGACGTCATGAAGGAATCCGCCCACGCGGCCCTGAGCTATATCCGCGCCAACGCCGCGAAGCTGGGCGTGGCCCCGGACTTCTACAAGACCAAGGACATCCATGTCCATTTCCCGGAGGGCGCGGTGCCCAAGGACGGCCCTTCTGCCGGCGTCACGGTCTGTACTGCCATGGTGTCCGCGCTGACGGGGGTTTCCGTCCGTTCCGATGTGGCCATGACCGGCGAAATTTCCCTGCGGGGCCGGGTTCTGCGCATCGGCGGCCTGCGGGAAAAGACCATGGCGGCTCTGCGCCACGGCATCCGCACGGTGATTATCCCTGCCGACAACGAGCGGGATCTGGAAGAGATTGACCAGACTGTACGCCGACAGCTGAACTTTGTCAGTGCGTCTACCGTGGACACCGTGCTGGAAACGGCCCTGAACCGCCCTACGGAGTGCGTTCCCAACCTGCTGGCGGAACTGCCAGAGAAAAAGGGCAGAGCCAGGAAACCGGAGCTGCAGCAGTAAGGAGACAGATATGAATTTTCAGAATGTGGAATTTTTAATTTCTGCCGCCGCCCCCAAGGACTTTCCCCAAAACCGCCTGCCGGAAATCGCCTTCGCGGGGAAGTCCAATGTGGGCAAATCCTCGGTAATCAACCGGCTGCTGCAGCGCAAAAATTTTGCCCGGGTGGGGGACAAGCCCGGAAAAACCGTCCATGTCAATTACTTTGTGATTGACGGAAAGTGCTATCTGGTGGATCTGCCGGGCTACGGCTTTGCCAAGGTGTCCCAGCAGGAGAAGGAGCGCTGGGGCAGGCTGATGGAGGACTACTTCGCTTCCTCCCGCATTGACCTGGGCGTGCTCATCGTGGACTACCGACATCCTCCTACGAATAACGATATCACCATGGCGAACTGGTTTCTGGAAAGCGGCTGTCCCTTTGTGGTGGTGGCAAACAAAATGGACAAGCTCAAGAAAAGCGAGCTTGCCTCGAATCTGAAGACCATCCGGGAGGATTTGAGCCTGCCGGAAAGCTGCCCGGTCATCCCTTTCTCTGCCGAAAAGGGCGACGGCAGGGACGAGCTGGTGCGCTGCATTCTGCGCGCTGTGAAGGAGTAACCGGGGTGGTATTTGATTTGGCGGATTGGCGCGTAGAGGTGGATGTGGAAGCGACCCGGACGCGCACCGGGGCGAACGCGTCTGACCACTGCGAATGCGCCTATTGCAGGAACTTTTATCAAACGCTGGCAAGAACATATCCCGGCCTGTGCGTGGCCCTGTCCCGGTTGGGCATTGACCCCATGGGCCCATCGGAGCTGATGCCCTTCTCGCCGACAGTGTACCTCGCCTGCTACCGTCTGGAAGGGAGAATCCTGCGGTGGGGCACCAGCGAGCTGGCAGTGGGCGGGATTCCCATTGTACTGGAAGCGGCAGAGGAGGAAGGCTCCTTTTTTCTCTGGGCAGGGGAACTGGAGCTGCCCTGGATTCAGCCGGAGCCTGCTGGGGAGGTTTCCTCGCCCGCAAACCTGCCCGAATTCATGGAGCGGATGCAGCGGATGTGGCTTCTGCGCCATGGGCACGAATTGACTTGTTCATAAAATGAGAGGACAGCGGAAAGCTGTCCTCTTTTGTGTTAACCGTTGGCCTTTGCTTCTTTCAGTGCCTGCGCCAGCTGATCGGGGCAGGAGGTTTTCTTCATGCCGCAGGTGGTGCCTTCCAGTCTGGCAATGACATCGTCCACATTCATGCCTTCCACCAACTGTCCGATGCCCTTCAGGTTGCCGTTGCAGCCGCCCAGAAATTGAACGTTTCTGACCTTGCCGTCCTCCAAATCGAAATAGATCATCTGAGAACAGGTGCCTTTTGTCTTATACTGATACATAATAGAAGTTCCTTTCTGTATTTATTCTGTCAAATCCGCAAGCTTTGCCGAAACCAGCTCCGCCAGCCCCTCCGGCGGGACGAGCATCTGCTGGCCCCTCGCCCCGGCAGATACGGCAATCTCGTCCCACAGCACGCAGGTTTCATCAAAAAACGTGGGATATTTCTTCTTCATGCCCACGGGAGAGCAGCCGCCGCGAATGTAGCCGGTCAGGCCCAGCAACTCCTTCACCGCCACCAGCTCCATATTCTTATCCCCGGCCGCCTTTGCCGCCTTTTTCAGGTTCAGCTCACAGCACACGGGAATGCAGAACACGTTGATGCCGGTTTTTTCACCTCGCGCCACCAGCGTCTTGAACACCTGCTCCGGCGGCATTCCGATGGCCTCGGCGGCGTGGGTTCCGCTGAGGTCGGCTTCATCAAATTCGTAGGAACGCTCTTGGCAGGGAAGCCCCGCCTGCTGCACGAGACGCACCGCGTTTGTTTTCGTTGCCATAGTATCACCGCCTTGTATTATACGACAAAAATTATGCTCTGGCAAGAGGGAATTATCCCGGTAAAACCGGTTATCCTAAAACCGGGAGGCGCTGCTATGAACGAGAACGCGGAAATGAAAAAGCAGGAGCGGGAGCAGATTGTGGAGCTTGGCTCCGACATTACCAAATCCAAAAAGGGAAATATCTACACCCTGACCATCATCGGGCAGGTGGAGGGCCACCAGGTGGCGCCGGAGACAGTGAAAACCACGAAATACGAGCATGTTCTGCCGCTGCTGGCGGGAATTGAGGAAAGCGACGACGTTGACGGTCTGCTGCTGCTCCTGAACACAGTGGGCGGCGACATCGAGGCAGGGCTTGCCATTGCGGAGATGATTGCCGGTATGAAAAAGCCTACGGTGTCGCTGGTGCTGGGCGGCGGACACTCCATCGGTATCCCCTTGGCGGTGTGCACCAAAAAGTCCTTCATCACCCCCACGGCCAGCATGACGGTGCACCCGGTGCGGATGACGGGGCTAGTGGTGGGCGCGCCCCAGACCTTCCGGTATTTTCAGCGGATTCAGGAACAGATCGCGGATTTTGTCACGGCGAATTCCAAAATTACCCGGGAAAAGTTCGAGCACTATATGATGGCGACAGGCGAGATGGCCACGGACGTGGGCACCATTCTCTACGGCAAGGAGGCAGTGGCTTCCGGGCTGATCGACAGGCTAGGCGGGCTGAACGACGCGCTGACTACCCTTCATAAGATGATAGAGAAAGAAAAGAAACACAACAACTAAGTGGTCTGTAGGGCGGAGTCAAAAGTCCGCCCTATAGTACTATAATACGATGCAGCACCCAATTATGATGGGGATTGCCACGTCGCTGCGCTCCTCACAATGACAAACCATCTATCGATACCGAGCGGTACCCAATGGCATAACGAATACACAAAGCCAGCGCACGCATTCGCCGCCCGCCTTGCGGGCCACGCATTGTCAGCGGCAACTTGCCGCAAATAGGGACTGGAAATCTCCGTAAAAGTGTGATATCATATGATGTAATGCAATCTCTGTCGTTTTGATGGTATCATCCAAAGGAGTGAATGATTTGGACCTGAACTGGCTTCAAAGCCTT
>JALFAD010000091.1 GCA_022772525.1 Clostridiales bacterium | reverse complement strand
AGTGGCAATCATACCACAATTCAATAGTTGGCAGAAATCTTTGATTTCTGACGGATGAGGGGAAAACAAGCTGATTCTACTGCCGGGGTTCCCCTCATCCGACCTCGCTTACGCTCGGCCACCTTCCCCCGAGGGGGAAGGCCTTAATCAGCTAAAGCACAATATAGTTAATTAACAGAACCAGAGTACGATACCGAGCGGTACCCAATGGCGAAACGAATACACAAAACCTGCGCACGCATTGGCTGCCCGCCCTGCGGGCCGCATTCTCCGGCGGCATTGCCGCCCTTAGTCGAGGTGTTCGCCGGCGTCGCGGTAGGGGCTGCCCAGCGGAGAGGCGGAGGCGGCTTCCTTGCTGTACTTCTCCACAAACTTCGTGGCCTTGTCGATGGGCAGGATAGTGCCCGCACCCGCGACACAGCCGCCGGGACAGGCCATGCCCTCCAGAAGATAGCCCTTATATTTTCCCGCCTTTGCCATGGTCATCAGCTTCCGGCAGTCCCGCAGGCCCTCGGCACGGGCGGTTTTGACTTCCATGTCGGGATGTTCCTTCTTGACCAGATCGGCAACCGCCTGGGCAACGCCGCCGGCCACCGCGAAGCCACGGCCCGCGCCGGTGCCCTCGTTCAGGCCCTCGCTTTCGGGGATGGCGGAGAAGTCAATCTCCTTGGCCTCGAACATACCCATCAGCTCCTCAAAGGTCAGAACGAAGTCCACGTCGGAGCGAATGGTCTCCCGGATGGCTTCCAGCTTCTTGGCGGCGCAGGGGCCCACAAAGACCACCTTGCAGCCGGGATGCTCCTTCTTCATCAGCCGGGCGGTGAACACCATGGGCGTCAGCGTCATGGAGATTTTATTCATTTCGCCGGGGTACAGCTTCTCAATCATGGAGTGCCAAGCCGGACAGCAGGAGGTTGCCATGTAGTCCTGCTGGGCGGGAACCTTTTCCAAAAAGTCCTTGGCTTCCTCAATGGTGCACATGTCCGCGCCGATGGCGACCTCCACCACGGAGTCAAAGCCCAGCATTTTCATGGCGGTGACCAGCTTGCCGGGCGACACCATGCCGCTGAACTGTCCGATGAAGGCGGGAGCCACGATGGCGATGACCTTGTCCCCCTTCAGGATGGACTGGATGACCTGAAAAATCTGGCCCTTGTCCACAATGGCGCCGAAGGGGCAGGACACAAGGCACTGTCCGCAGGCCACGCACTTGTCCTGATGAATCACCGCCTTGCCGTGCTCGTCACAGCCGATGGCGTCCATGCCGCAGGAAGCCTGACAGGGGCGCTCTAAGTGGATAATGGCATGGTAGGGGCAGGCCTTGGCGCACTTGCCGCACTTGATGCACTTACTCTTGTCAATGAAGCTGCGCCCGTTGACAAAGGAGATGGCTCCCTTGGGACAGACCTGCTGGCAGGAAGCTGCCAGACAGTTCTGGCAGCCTACGGTCACCTTGTACTGGTTTTCGGGGCAGGCGTGGCAGGCGTAGGGGATGATATTCACAAGAGGGGGCTCGTAGTACTGCTCGGCAATGGCGGCGGCATCCATGCCCTCGGTCATCAGGCTCCGGGTCTGGATGGGCCGGATGGACAGGCCCATAGCAAGCCGCACCCGCTCACCGGCGATGGCGCGCTCCAGAAAAATGGACTCCCGGTGCAGGGGCTGGTCGCCGGGGACGATCTTGTAGGGAAGATCTTCCGCGTTCGTATAATCGCCGCCGGCGTAGGCCATGCGGGCGACCTCGGTAAAGACGTTTTTACGGATGTCTGTGATGAGAGACGGGATTCCTCGCATTGAATACGTTCCTCCATTATATGATTTTTCTTATTGTGAAATCAGTATATCATAACTTTTTTTAATTTTCCAGAGAAAAAACAAAAGTTGCAGAAATTTGGGGATTTTATCAAAAGCCTACGCATACCGGCTGTATTCTGTATCCAAAATGACACAGACGCATTGTATCGCCCGATGAAAAAAGCGGGCGGCCAATGGCCGCCCCTACGACGATCATTGTTCAGGCTTTTGACTGGCAGAGTTTGGATTTTTCAAAGCGATAGCCCCGCTTTCGCATGCAGAAACGGTAGGCGGGAAACAGGAACAGGTCTGCCATGACCCATGCCGCCGGGCTGGCGAAGCACACGGCATTGAAGCCCAGCCAGGGCACCAGACACAGTCCGAACACGCCCCGGGCAATCATCTCGAATACGCCCGCCACCACGGCAAGCTCGGAAAAACCAAGTCCTTGAATGGTAAAGCGCAGCAGATTGACAAACAGCAGCGGGACATAGAAGGCGAGATTGACCAGCAGGAACCGCTGGCTTAAGCGCCCGATGGTTTCCACAGCCGCTCCGTCCCGGGCATCCAGGAACATCAGGCTCAGCTGCCTGCCGTAAAAGTACATGAACGCAAAAATAACAGCCGCATAAATGACGCCCAGCACGGTGCAGGCCCGGACGCCCTGATGAATCCGCTCTGGCTTGGCCGCGCCCAGATTCTGACCGGCGTAGGTGGCGGCGGTGGTGCCGATGGCATCGTAAGGACAGGCACAGAGGGCGGTTACCTTGCTGCCCGCTGTGACCGCTGCCATGGCGCTGGCACCCAGGCCGTTGACTGCGGTTTGCAGCAGGATGCTGCCGATGGCGGTGATGGAGTATTGCAGCCCCATGGGCAGCCCCATGTTCAGCAGGTGCCGGGCATAGACGCCCCGGAAGCGCAGATCCTCCCGGCTCAGGTGCAGCAGAGGGAACCGTTTCACCATGAAGCCCAGGCACGCGATGCCGGAGATCAGCTGGCTCAGAAGGGTGGCCCAACCCGCGCCGGCGACACCCATGCCGAAGGCAACGATGAACAGGATGTCCAGCGCCACGTTCAATAGACTGGATAGAATCAGGAACACCAGCGGCGTCCGGGAATCGCCCAGAGAGCGGATGATGCCGGACAGCAGATTATACAGCATGGTGGCGGGAATACCCAGAAATATCACCCAGATATAATCGTGGGCATAGGAGAAGGTCTCCTCCGGGGTGTCCATCCAGCGCAGAATGGAAGCGCACAGGGTGGTGGTCGCCAGCGTGACAATCAGAGCAATGACGGTTCCCAGCCAGATCATGTTGCCCACGAACCGGCGCAGGCCCTCAAAATCCTTCTGACCAAACTTCTGGGCCACAGGAATGGCAAAGCCGGCGCAGACACCGTTGCACAGGCCCAGCACCAGAAAGTTGATGGAGCCGGTGGAGCCGACGCCCGCCAGCGCGTCCACGCCCAGAAATTTACCTACTACCACCGTATCGACCATGCTGTAGAACTGCTGAAACAGCAGGCCAAACAGCAGCGGCAGCATAAAGGAAAGAATCAGCTTCATGGGGCTGCCCACCGTCAGATCCCGCGTTGCGTTTTTCGCCATAAATATCACCTCAAAAGTGGGAATCATACCCAAAATGACTGTTTGAATTTCACAATATTCTACTTCGGTATTTGTGCAAAGTCAATGATTTTTCGGGATATTTTTCTGCTTATAGAGGGGATAGCATCCCGCCTATGTAAGATCGTCCTTTGGCTTTTGCTGGCTTCGCGGAGGGACGCGCCCAAAAATGCTGCAACACGCCCTTCCATCGCAAAAAATGATCTTACATAGACGTAGGGGCGGCCATTGGCCGCCCGCCGGGGATTTTGCCTTCGTTGCGCGGGCACCCATTGGGCGCCCCTACGGTTCTATCGGACGTTAACCAGCAAGCCCCTACCATGGCATATTTGTCCCTGCCGGAGCGTAAAATACCTTAGAATGCAAGGAGGGATTTCTATGAAGCGGATGAGATGGTTTCTGGCGGCGCTGCTGATTGCCGGGCTGCTTCCCCTGCGGGCCGGGGCCGCCACGCTGGCGGAGGCGGGGAAAAGTGCGGTGCTCATGGATGTGACCACGGGGACGGTGCTCTACGAGAACAATTCCCATGAGCCGCTGGCCCCTGCCAGCGTCACTAAGGTCATGACCATGCTGCTGATCATGGAGGCGGTGGACTCCGGGAAAATCGCGCTGGAGGATACCGTTACCGCCTCGGAAAACGCCGCCGCCAAGGGAGGCAGCCAGATTTACCTGAAGGCCGGGGAGACTATGAGCGTGTCGGATATGCTCAAATCCATCGCCGTGTCCTCCGCCAACGACTGCGCCTGCGCCATGGCGGAGCATATTGCCGGGTCGGAAAGCGCCTTCGTGGACGCTATGAACCAGCGAGCCAGAGAACTGGGAATGCAGGACACCCACTTTGTCAACTGTACCGGCCTCGATGACGACGACACCGCCAAGCAGCACCGCACCAGCGCCTACGACATCGCCCTCATGTCCCGGGAGCTGCTCAAAAACCATCCCCTCATTAAAAAATACACCACCATCTGGATGGACACCGTGCGGAACGGGGCTTTCGGCTTGTCCAATACCAACAAGCTCATCCGCTTCTATCCCGGGGCCACGGGGCTGAAAACCGGCTTCACCTCCGGTGCAGGGTACTGCCTGTCGGCATCCGCCCAGCGGGACGGCATGGAACTGGTGGCGGTGGTCATGGGCGCCAAAACCAGCCAGAGCCGGAACGCCGCCTGCAAGGAATTGCTTGACTATGGCTTTGCGAATTTCGCGGTCATTTCCCCGGAATTAAGTGAAGTCCCCGGCGTCCCGGTAAAGCTGGGGAAACAGGACACCGTGAACGCGGCGCTGGGAGAAGCCACGGGGCTGCTCATTGACAAGTCGCAGAAAAGCAGCGTCACCACGGAGGTAACGCTGGAGGAGCGGGTGACGGCTCCGGTTACCCGGGGACAGCAGATCGGCACCCTGTCCATCAAATCCGGAGAACAGACCCTGCGGCAGATCCCGCTGGTAGCGGCGGAAGGCGTGGAGCGGCTCACCACCGGGGACATTTTTGTGCGGGTTTTGCGCAGGGCGGCTATGGCTAAGTGAAAAAAGCCTTCCCCTTTGGGAAAGGTGGATCGCCGCAGGCGAGACGGAAGAGGATACGACCGGTTCCATCCAACATCCTCTATTCGGGAAAATGGTACTTTTCCCTCTTCCGACCTCGCTTACGCTCGGCCGCCTTCCCCAAAGGGGAAGGCATATTCTGCTCCGCAGACGGCGGGGGCATGATATAAGCCCTACAATTGCCCGGTAACGATACCGAGCGGTGTCCAATGGCGTAACGATAACAGACCAGCTTGCGCACGCATTGCCCGCCGCCGCTGCCGTCCACGCATCATTTGCGGTATTGCTGCCGATACCGAGCGGTGCCCAATGGCGCAACGATAACAGACCAGCTTGCGCACGCATTGGCTGGCGGCCCTGCCGCCGTTAATAAATTATTTACGGTTTCTTCCAATTTCCCTCTTGCTTTTTTGAACAAAGTGGGGTATATTGTATTAGCACTCAGGAAGAAAGAGTGCTAAGCAAGTAGATGTATGCGGCTTGCCGCAGTCTAAATACAATAGGTATGGAGGAAATCATCATGAAACTGAAACCCATGGCTGACAATGTGCTGCTCAAGGCCCACGAGGAGCCTGAGACCACCGCTTCCGGCATCATTCTGGCAACCACAAACAAGGAAAAGCCCGCGATTTTCGAGGTCGTTTCCGTTGGCCCCGGCACCAAGGACGTGACTATGGCTGTGAAGCCCGGCGAGAAGGTCGTTGTCGGCAAGTTCGTTGGCACCGATGTGACCATCGACAAGGAAGAGTACAAGTTTGTCAAGCAGGATGATATCCTGGCTGTCGTTACTGACTAAGGAGGAACCAAATTATGGCAAAGATGATTGTTTACGGCGAGGAAGCCCGCAAGAAACTGCAGTCCGGTATTGACCAGCTGGCCGATACCGTTAAGGTTACCCTTGGCCCCAAGGGCCGTAATGTGGTGCTGGGCAAGAAGTACGGCGCGCCTCTCATCACCAACGACGGCGTGACCATCGCCAAGGAAGTTGAGCTGGAGGACCCCTTTGAGAACATGGGCGCGCAGCTGATCCGCGAAGTCGCTACCAAGACCAACGACGTTGCCGGTGACGGCACCACCACCGCTACTGTGCTGGCTCAGGCCATCACCCGGGAGGGCCTGAAGAACCTGTCCGCCGGCGCCAACCCCATGGTCATGCGCAAGGGCATCGACAAGGCCGTTGCCGCCGCTGTCGCCGCCATCAAGGCCAATTCCGAGCCTGTCACCGACTCCGCCGCCATCGCCCGTGTCGGCACCGTTTCCTCCGGCGATGAGAACATCGGCAAGCTGATTGCCGAGGCCATGGAGAAGGTGGGCAAGGAAGGCGTCATCACCATCGAGGAGTCCAAGACCGCTGAGACCGGCTTGGAGGTCGTGGAAGGTATGCAGTTTGACCGGGGCTATATCTCCCCCTACATGGTCACCGATACCGACAAGATGGAGGCTGTTCTGGACGACGCCTATATCCTGATCACCGACAAGAAGATTTCCTCCATTCAGGAGATTCTGCCTATTTTGGAGCCCATCGTCAAGTCCGGCCGCAAGCTGATGATTATTGCCGAGGATGTGGAGGGCGACGCGCTGGCTACCTTGCTCCTGAACCGTCTGCAGGGCCGCTTCAACGTGGTCTGCGTCAAGGCCCCCGGCTTCGGCGACCGCCGCAAGGAAATGCTGCAGGATATCGCCATCCTGACCGGCGGCACCGTGATTTCCAGCGAGCTGAACATGGAGCTGCCTGACACCCAGATGACCGATCTGGGCCACTGCCGTCAGATCGTTGTCACCAAGGACAACACCACCATCGTGGACGGCGACGGCGACGCGCAGGCCATCAAGGACCGCGCCCACATGATCCGTTCCGCCATCGCCACCACCACCTCCGACTATGACCGGGAGAAGCTGCAGGAGCGTCTGGCAAAGCTCAGCGGCGGCGTCGCCGTTATCAAGGTGGGCGCTCAGACCGAGGTTGCCAGGAAGGAGCAGAAGCTGCGGGTTGAGGACGCGCTGAACGCTGCCCGCGCCGCTGTGGAAGAAGGCATCGTGGCAGGCGGCGGCACCGCGCAGGTCAACGCCGTTGCCGCTGTGGAAGAGCTGATCGGCACCCTGCACGGTGACGAGAAGACCGGCGCCAAGATCATTGCTTCCGCTCTGCAGGCCCCCATCCGCCAGATTGCCGAGAACGCCGGTGTGGACGGCAGCGTGGTCTACGAGAAGATCCGTAACTCCGGTAAGGTTGGCTACGGCTACAACGCCTACACCGAGGAGTACGTGGACATGATTCCCGCCGGTATCGTGGATCCCACCAAGGTTACCCGTTCCTCTCTGGAGAACGCCGCTTCCATCGCCGGGTGCGTGCTGACTACCGAGTCTCTGGTGGTAGACAAGCCCGATCCCGCTGCTGACGCAGCTGCTGCGGCTGCTGCTGCTCAGGGCGGCGGAATGTACTAAGAGGCAATGCAAAAGCCCTCCGGTTTGCACCGGAGGGCTTCATCATATTCTGTAGGGCGGCTTGCCCGCAAGCCGCCGTCCGCGTCCGCGGAACACGTCAAGATATACAGCGGCGGCTTGAGGGCAAGCCGCCCGAAATGGTTGGTATACCAGTGGATTACCAGGAAGAAAAGGGACAACGTGACGGGGCAGGCGGAAGAACCGATAAACGCGCCCACAAAG
>JALFAD010000038.1 GCA_022772525.1 Clostridiales bacterium | reverse complement strand
TGTCAAGACCATAAAAAATCCGGCAGGCGTTTTGCCTGCCGGAACATCATATTTGATAAGATTGTACGAACTTACTGCGCAGTATTGCGGGACGGATCACGCAAAACAACGTCATGTGCGCCGCCTTCAACCAGCGAGGTTGCGGAAACCAGCGTAATCTTTGCCTTCTGCTGCAGCTCCGGAATGCTCATGGCACCGCAGTTGCACATGGTAGAGCGAACCTTTGCCAGCGTCATGCCAACATTGTCCTTCAGTGCGCCTGCATACGGAACATAGGAGTCAACGCCTTCCTCAAACGACAGCTTCTTGTCGCCGCCCATGTCGTAACGCTGCCAGTTTCTTGCACGAGCAGAGCCTTCGCCCCAGTACTCCTTCATGTAAGCCCCGTTCACCATGACCTTATTCGTGGGGGACTCGTCAAACCGGGCAAAGTACCGGCCCAGCATCAGGAAGTCCGCGCCCATGGCCAGCGCCAGCGTCATGTGGTAGTCGTGGACGATGCCGCCGTCGGAGCAGATGGGCACATAGATGCCGGTCTCCTTGAAGTATTCGTCCCGGGCCGCGGCAACCTCGATGAGAGCGGTAGCCTGACCTCTGCCGATGCCCTTGGTCTCTCGGGTGATGCAGATGGAACCGCCGCCAATGCCCACCTTCACAAAGTCCGCGCCGGCCTTGGCAAGGAACAGGAAACCGTCCCGATCCACCACGTTGCCCGCGCCGATTTTCACGGTGTCGCCGTAGTTCTCCCGCACCCATTTGATGGTCTTTTCCTGCCAGCAGGTGTAGCCCTCGGAGGAGTCGATGACCAGCACGTCCGCGCCGGCCTTCAGCAGGGCAGGAATCCGGTCAGCATAGTCCCGGGTGTTGATGCCCGCGCCTACAAGGTAGCGCTTTTTGTCGTCCAGCAGCTCCAGGGGATTTTCCTTGTGGGAGGCGTAGTCCTTGCGGAATACGAAGTACAGCAGGTGGTCATTTTCGTCCACGATGGGCAGGCTGTTCAGCTTGTGGGCCCAGATAATATCGTTGGCCTCCTTCAGGGTGGTCTCCTTGGGAGCGGTGACCAGCTTACTCCGGGGAGTCATGAAGTCGCTGACCTTGTCGGAAGGCTCCATCCGGGAAACACGGTAGTCCCGGCTGGTGACGATGCCCAGCAGTTTTCCGTTGGCGGTGCCGTCCTCGGTGATGGCAACGGTGGAGAAGCCGTTCTTGGCCTTCAGAGCCAGCACATCGGCAAGGGTTGCGTCGGGGGTCAGGTTGGAGGCGGAGGTGACAAAACCGGCCTTATAGCCCTTGACTCTTGCCACCATGGCGGCCTGATTCTCAATGGACTGGGAGCCGAAAATGAAGCTGATGCCGCCCTCCTTCGCCAGCGCGATTGCCAGGGTGTCGTTGGACACGGACTGCATGACGGCGGAGGTCAGGGGCACATTCAGGCTGAGGGCGGGCTCTTCCACGCCCTTGCGGTACTTGACCAGAGGAGTCTTGAGGCTGACCCGGTCGGGGATACAGTCCTCGGAGGTATAGCCGGGGATGAGCAGGTACTCGCTGAAGGTGTGGCTGGGTTCCGGATAATAGTAAGCCATGGGGGTTCCTCCTGTGTATGATATTTGTTTATGATTTTTTTCAATTATATCTGTAATATACAGTAGTTGACAGTGGATAGTTGATAGTTGACAATGAAGGTGTGCGCTCTGCGCACGATTGAAATAATCGCCGAAGGCGATACCTTAACTGTCAACTGTTAACTGTCAAAGCGTCTTTCCGTCTCCCGCGTCCAGCACCTCGGTGACTTCCTTGCCCTTGGAGCTGAGCTTGTGGAAGTTGCCCAAAATTTCGCTGACCGGGTTCACAATGGCGAAGGTGTTGGGGTAGCGCCGAATGATCCGGTTCACCGCGGCAATCTGGGTCTTGTTTACCACGCACAGCAACACGCTGGTTTCCCGCCCGGAATACATGCCCTTGCCGGGAATCAGGGTGGTGGTGTGGTGGATGTCCCGGATGATGTCCTGAGAAATCTCGTCGGGATAATCGGTGATGATTTCAAAGGCAATGGCGCTCCGGCCGGATTTCATCAGCCGTTCGCCTACATTGGTTGACATAAAACTATAGAGGATGCACAGAATTACCGGCTCCATCTGGTGCCCGTAGACGAAGTAGCTGGACACGGCTACCACCGCGTTCAGCACGAAGGAAATGCCCAACACGCTTTTCTCCGGGGCGTACTTGTGCACGATGGCAGAGACGAAATCCGTGCCGCCGGTATAGGCGCTGGCCTTCACCAGAATGGAGTAGACATACCCCTGAATAACGCCTGCCACCAGCGGCCCCAGAATTTTGCTGGTGCCGTTTTCCGTCACATAAGCGTAGGAGCTGAGGTCAACGTGGTCAAGCAATAAAAGGCCCAGAGAGAAAGTCACCACATACACCATGCTCCGCAGGGCAATGGGTTTGCTGACCTTGAGATAGCACAGAAGCGCCAGAGGCACATTCACGATCAGACTGAGGTAGCCCACGCTGATATGGGTCACATACTGGATCATGGTGCAGATGCCGTTGATGCCGGCAGGAGCAAATTGATTGGGGAATACAAATAATTCATAGTTCACGGAGGCAACCAGTGCCACCGCAGCGATGACAAGATAGGTCCATGCTTTTTTCAATGTACGCATATGTAAATAAGTGGGGAGAGTGGGGAGTAGATTTTCTGATTTCGCAGGGTACTTGATACTAGATTTTAACATAGCTTATTTACCCGGTCAAGGCGCAAAGTGACGAAAAAAAAGACGGCTTTTCCCGGCTTTGTGGGGGGTATGTCCACCCGTCCGCGAAGGAAATACGTTTGTGCGCAGACAGCTTACCCAAACCGACGGCAATCGTTTCGATCTTCCCTTAATTTTCCCTAAAAATCCCTTGTGTTTTCTGTTGAAATGTGATAAAATTTAGGGTGAAAGATTCTGTCCGGAAAAGGCCCGACGGCCCGGTTTCCGGCCTTGACAAACCCACGGAAAGGAGCCGGTTTATGTATTCATCCGCCTATGTCTGGGCGAAGGTCTTAAGCTACATTGAAGAGCGTCTGGGCGCCGTGACCATCTCCGCCTGGTTTGACGACGCGGAGGTTGTAGAACTGAACGAAAACAACCTGATTCTCTATTCTCCCTCGGATTTTCGCCGGGAGATCATCCGCCGCCGGTGCACCGACCTGATTCAGGACGCCCTGAAGGAGATTTTCAACTCCGACGCAAAGCTTCTGGTCTTTGGCGACGAGGAGCTGAACGCCCGGAAGGCCAAGGGCAAAAATCCCACCGCCATGGACTTTAATCCCCAATTCACCTTCGATAACTTCGTGGTTGGCCCTTCTAACCGCTTCGCCCACTCCGCCGCCATCGCCGTGACCAAGACCCCGGGGCAGGTGTATAACCCCCTGTTCATCTACGGTCCTCCCGGCGTGGGCAAGACTCACCTGCTCTACGCCATCGCCAACGGTATCCGCAAGGAAAATCCCAACGCCAACATTGTCTACATCAAGGGCGACCAGTTCACCAATGAATTGATTGACGCCATTAAAAACGGTAAGAATATTGAATTCCGCAGCAAATACCGGGAAGCGGACCTGTTTCTCGTGGATGATATTCAGTTTATCGCCGGCAAGGAATCCACCCAGGAGGAATTTTTCCATACCTTCAACAAGCTCTACGAGGAGCACAAGCAGATTGTCCTGACCTCCGACCGGAAGCCCGACGATATGCTGACTCTGGAAGAGCGTCTGCGCAGCCGGTTTCTCTGGGGCCTCACCGCGGACATCAACCCCCCGGACTATGAGACCCGCATGGCAATTCTCAAAAACAAGGCCAAGCAATTAGGGTTGGAGCTTCCAGACGATGTGTGCAACTACATCGCCGTGAACATCACCAGCAACGTCCGGCAGATTGAAGGCACCGTGAAGAAAATTCTGGCTTACCGGGACCTCAACAATATGCCCCTGGACCTGCCCAACATCTCCCGGGCCATTGACGACATGTTCAAGAGCGAGGGCAACGCCCTGCCCACCCCCAATCTGATCATCACCCAGGTCTGCAAATTCTACAACGTGGACGAGTCCGTGCTCCGGGGCACCCAGAAAAACAAGGGCACCGCCGAGGCCCGGCAGATGGCCATGTACCTGATCCGCAAGCTCACCAACCTGAGCCTGCCGGACATTGGCAAGGAATTCGGCCGGGATCACTC
Organism: Clostridiales bacterium; assembly: GCA_022772525.1. Classification (GTDB taxonomy): domain Bacteria; phylum Bacillota; class Clostridia; order Oscillospirales; family Oscillospiraceae; genus Faecousia. The sequence goes on along the minus strand of JALFAD010000038.1, from coordinate 19,710 downwards.
CACTGTATTGTACGCCATCCGCAAGGTCGAAGTCGCGCTGAAAAACGGCGACACCACGGTACAGAATAACGTAAGAGATATTACGGCGAACATCAACTCCTGCCTTTAGCGGCGAGTCGCCGCTGACAATGCGTGCACGGCTGGTCTGTAATCGAAAGACCATAGGGTACCGCTCGGTATCGGCGGCAGTTTCGCTTTACATTGCGTGAAAATTTTTGGATAGGGAACGATACCGAGAATGCCCAATGGTGTAACGACTACATAAGGCTTTCGCACGCATTGATTGAACGCTCTGCGTTCTCCACAGCCCCTGTGGAATGTGGAATTTCTGCCTGTGGAGAACTCGGGTGCAAAATTTCCTCCACAGCCGGCTGTGGATGGCTGTGGAAAATCTCACATCCGGCTGTGGAAAAAAAATGGTTGCGCCTCTAGGGCAAATACCACTTTTCCACATAAGTTTCTACTAATACTGTTAATACTACCCAAACTTATGAAAGAGTATATAATCTTTCTTATCTTTTCAAAGAAGGGATGAACGCTATGCGCTTTACCTGTGAAAAAAGTATGCTGGTAACAGGCCTCAATATTGCGGGACGCACCGTTGCTCAGAAGAGCAGCCTGTCCGTCATCGAAGGTATTCTGTGTAAGGCCGAGGTTGGCCTGAGCCTGACGGGCTACAATATGGAAACCGCCATCACCTACGACATTAAAGCGGAGGTTTCCGACCCCGGCGAGTGCATTCTGCCTGCAAAGCTTTTCGGAGATATCATCCGCCGTCTGCCGGAGGGGCCTGTCACCGTGGTCGTTGGCGAGGATTACAAGGTTTCCATCCGGGCAGGCTATGCCTCCTTCACCATTTCCGCCGAGTCCGCCGAGGATTATCCCGAGCTGCCCGATGTGAACAGCGGGCGGCCTGTGGCAATTCCTCAGTGCCAGCTGAAGGAGCTGATCTCCGGCACCATTTTTGCCGTGTCGGAAAATCAGGGGCGGCCTATCCACACCGGAGTCAAGTTTGAAGTGACCAACGATTCCATTACCGCCATTGCCGTGGACGGCTTCCGGCTGGCCCGGCGTACCTACCATCCGGAAGAGGGCACCGGACGGGAGATGAATTTTGTAGTGCCTTCAGCCGGATTGAAGGAAGTGGAGAAGATCGTCACAGACATCGAAGAAAACGCCCTGTTTACCCTTGGCCCCAAGCACATTCTGTTCCAGATCGGCAAGGCCACCCTGGTTTGCCGTCTGCTGGAGGGCGAATTTCTCGACTGGCGGCGGGTAGTGCCTACCAACTGTCCCATTAAACTCGTTGCCAGCGTTGGCGATTTGGCTTCTTCCGTAGAACGGGTTGGACTGATTGTGTCTGAAAAGTACAAAAGCCCCGTGCGCTGCGTGTTTGGCAACAATGAGCTTCTCATGCGCACCAATACCACCATCGGCGCGGCGGAGGATAAGTGCAGCTTTGCCGGTGACGGCAAGGAACTGGAAATCGGCTTCAATGTGCGCTATCTTGCCGACGCTTTGCGGGTGATTCCCAGCGAGGAGGTGACCCTGGAGCTGACCAACGGCCTGAGCCCCATCGTCCTGACCCCCGCCGACGACAAGCACGATTTTGCCTACATGGTACTGCCGGTCCGAATCAAGAATGGTTGATAATTGGCTATCTTTCAATGAAAGGTAGGGCGGCTTGCCCTCAAACCGCCGTCATATTATGAACCATATTCCGTTCTATTGCGGCGGCTTGAGGGCAAGCCGCCTTACAGAGGTAGTAAATATTATGAAAGTAGTCGTTAAAAAGAAGGACAACATCATTCCTGTGCCCGTTGAAACGGAATTTATCAAATTACAGGACGCCATGAAATACGCCAATGCGGTATATTCCGGTGGCGAAGCCAAGGTTCTGATTCAGGAAGGGCAGGTTCAGGTGAACGGGGAAGTGTGCACCATGCGGGGAAAAAAGCTCCGCCCCGGCGACACCTTCACCTTCGCGGGCAAAACCTACGCCATTACGGAAAAGGCATGAGGCTGAATTCTTTAAAGCTGCGTTGCTTCCGCAATTACGAACAGGCGGAGCTGGAATTTGACCCCGGCGTGAACCTGATTGTGGGGGATAACGCTCAGGGCAAGACCAATCTGCTGGAAGCCATCGCCTATCTCGGCGCGGGAAAGAGCTTCCGCGCCCAGAAAACCGCGGAGCTGATTCACTTCGGCGCGGATTTTGGGGAAATTGCGGGGTCTGTTTTTTCGGAAGGCAGGGAACAATCTCTTAGGTTTCTTCTCTTTCCCGGCTGCCGTCCCCGGCAAATCTGGCGCAACGGGGCGAAAAAAAAGGCAGTTTCCGACATCGCCGGAGTGCTGCCCACAGTACTGTTCTGCCCCGAAGATTTGATGATTTTGAAAATGGGTGCGTCCCAGCGGCGAAGGTTCGGCGATTCGGGGTTATGTCAACTTCGTCCCAACTATGACGCGGCCTTGACGGAGTATCACCGCATCCTCGACCAGAAAAGCCGGATTCTCAAGGATCATTTTGAAAATCCGGCAGTTTTGGAAATTCTGCCGGAATATAATACCCGATTGTGTCAGGTGGGCGCGCTGCTGATTTCCTACCGTGCCCGGTACTATGACGCGCTGGGCAAAGCGGCGGCGGTTTACCATAATCAATTCTCCGGCGGTGCGGAAGCATTCCAATTGGAATACAAAACGGTATCCACGGTCACAGACCCCTTCGCCCCGGTGTCTGTCCTCACGGACAACCTGCTGGAGCATCAGCAGCGCCATGCCAAAGCGGAGTTGGAAACCGGCCAGTGCCTCACCGGCCCCCACAAGGATGACTTCACCGTGACCTTGTCCGGCATCGACCTGAAGGCCTACGGCTCTCAGGGCCAGACCCGGACAGCCGCCATCAGCCTGAAGCTGGCCCAGCGGGAGCTGATGGGCCGGGAATGGGGGGAGGAGCCCGTGCTGCTTCTCGATGATGTTCTGTCAGAACTGGACCCCGGACGGCAGGACTTTGTGCTCAACCAGATTTCCTCGGGACAGGTGTTCATCACCTGCTGCGAGGAGGGAAGGTTTACCAAATTGGGTAAAACAATTGCCATAGAAAAAGGAAGCATTCGAAACAGTTAGATACAAGATACTAGATACAAGATACAAGTTAAGGTATTCCCTTCGGGAATGATTTTAATAAGTCAGCAAAGCTGACGAATTATGGTATATCTTAAATCTTGTATCTTATATCTTGTATCTCGTATCTTGTATCTTGTATCTTTTTTTGGAGGATTTTATGTCTGACGAAACGAAAGTAACACAGGAATACGGCGGCTCCCAGATTCAGGTGCTGGAGGGGCTGGAGGCGGTGCGCAAGCGGCCCGGTATGTATATCGGCTCTACGTCCAGCTCAGGCCTTCATCATCTGGTCTACGAAATCGTGGATAACGCCATTGACGAAGCGCTGGCGGGCTACTGCAAGCACATCACCGTCACCATCAACCCCGGCAACTCCATCACCGTCACCGACGACGGTCGCGGAATCCCCGTGGACATTCAGCCCCAGACCGGACGGCCTGCGCTGGAAGTCGTGTATACGGTGCTTCATGCCGGCGGCAAGTTCGGCGGCGGCGGCTACAAGGTTTCCGGCGGCCTGCACGGCGTGGGCGCGTCTGTGGTCAATGCGCTCAGCGAATGGCTGCGGGTGCGGGTGCACAAAAACGGCGAAATTTATGAAATGAAATTCGCCCGGGGCGCCATCACCCAGGAAATGAAGATCGTCGGAAAAACCGACAAGGTGGGCACCGAAGTCACCTTCCAGCCCGACCCGGAGATGTTCGACACGCTTGTCTACGACTACGAGATTCTCCACGAGCGGATGCGGGAGGAGGCCTTCCTGAACGCCGGCCTCACCATCACCATCACCGACGACCGGGACGATGAAAAGCAGATTTCCGAAACCATGTGTTACGAGGGCGGCATCAAGGAATTTGCCGCATGGTGCAACCGGAACAAGACCCCGCTCCATGACGAAGTGATCTACATGAAGGGCAGCAAGGGCGACGCTTCCGCGGAAATCGCCGTGCAGTACAACGACGGCTACAATGAATTCATGCTGTCCTTTGCCAACGACGTCCGCACCCCCGAGGGCGGCATGCACGAAACCGGCTTCAAAACCGCCCTGACCCGTGTTCTCAACAACTACGGCGTGAAAAACGGCATCATCAAGGGCGACGACAAGGTAAGTGGCGACGACTGCCGGGAGGGCATCACCGCCATCATTTCCGTGAAGCTGACGGACGCCCAGTTTGAGGGCCAGACCAAGGCCAAGCTGGGCAACGCCTATATCCGCACGCTGGTTGACCAGATTGTCAACGACCAGCTCACCACCTTCTTTGAGGAGCACCCCCAGATTGCCAAGGCGATTCTCGATAAGGCCATGATGGCAAACCGGGCCAGAGAAGCCGCCCGGAAGGCCAGAGAGTCCATCCGCCGGAAAACGGGCCTGGAATCCGGGCAGATGCCGGATAAATTGCAGGACTGCAACGAGCGCAACCCCGAGCTGTGTGAAATCTACATCGTGGAGGGCGACTCCGCCGCCGGTTCTGCCATTCAGGGCCGGGATTCCCGGTTTCAGGCCATCCTCGCCATGTGGGGCAAGATGCTCAACGTGGAAAAGGCCCGGGCCGACAAAATCTACGGCAACGACAAGCTGTACCCCTTGATTGTGGCGCTGGGCGCAGGAATTGGCGATGAATTTGACCTCGAAAAGCTGCGCTACCACAAGGTGGTCATTATGTCCGATGCCGATGTGGACGGCGCCCATATCCGGACGCTGCTTCTGACCTTCTTCTTCCGGTATATGCGGCCCCTGATTGAACACGGCTACGTCTATTCCGCCGTGCCGCCGCTGTACAAGCTGACCCGGGGCAAAACTGTGAAGGTTGCCTACTCCGACGAACAGCGTGACCAGATTTCCAGCCAGATGCGTGCCGATAACCCCAACGCCAAGGTGGACATCAGCCGGTTCAAGGGCCTGGGCGAAATGGATCCCCACGAGCTGTGGGAAACCACCATGGACCCCGAAAAGCGCACCCTGCGCCGCATCACACTGGAGGATGCCCGCCGGGCCGACGAAATTTTCACCGTCCTCATGGGCGAGCAGGTAGAACCCCGGAAAGAGTGGATCGAGCGGAACGCGAAGTACGCGGTAAACATTGACATTTAATTGAGATACAGAGATACGAGATACAAGATACAAGATAAGGTGATTCCCTACGGGAATTATTGAAAGAGTCAGCGGAGCTGACAACACAATGTCTAGTATCTTGTATCTTCCGATTATTTCCATGTTTGTTTTTTAAATATTGTTTAATAGTGGAGGTGTCTCATTTGGCACATAACCGCAGTTACAAACCCGAGGACATCCGTTTTCCGGATCAGGTGATCACCCAGAGCAATCTGGTGGACGAAATGGAGAAGTCCTATATTGAATACGCCATGTCCGTTATCGTTGGGCGGGCCCTGCCGGACGTTCGGGACGGCCTGAAGCCCGTCCACCGCCGGATTCTGTACACCATGTACGAAAGCGGCCTGACCTCCGACAAGCCCTTTAAGAAATCGGCCACCTGTGTCGGCGACGTGCTGGGTAAATACCATCCCCACGGTGACGCGTCCGTGTATGACGCCATGGTCCGGCTGGCGCAGGATTTCTCCATGCGCTACATGCTGGTGGATGGTCACGGCAACTTTGGCTCCGTGGACGGCGACCCCCCGGCAGCCTACCGTTACACCGAGGCCCGCTTAAGCAAAATTTCCAATGAAATGCTCCGGGACATCGACAAGGAGACGGTGGACTGGGACCCCAACTTTGACGAAACCCGGAAAGAGCCTCGTGTGCTGCCCAGCCGGTTCCCGAACCTGCTGGTGAACGGTTCCAGCGGAATCGCCGTTGGCATGGCGACCAATATCCCGCCCCACAATCTGACCGAGGTTATCAACGCCTGCGTCTGCGTGCTGGACGACCCGGAAGCCACCATGGCGGATTTGATGGAGCACATTTCCGGCCCGGATTTCCCCACCGGCGGCATCATCATGGGCCGCTCCGGCATCCGCGCCGCCTACGCCACGGGCCGGGGCAAGGTGGTTGTCCGGGCCCGGACGGAATTCGAGGAATTCGGCAAGGACCGGATGCGGATTATCGTCACCGAGCTTCCCTATCAGGTGAACAAGCGGCAGCTGATTAAAAATATTGCCGAGCAGGTGAAGGACAAGCGCTTAGACGGCATTTCCGACCTCCGGGACGAGACCGACCGCAACGGTATGCGGGTGGTGATCGAGCTGAAAAAGGACGCCAATCCTCAGGTGGTGCTCAACAACCTGTTCAAGCAGACCGCCTTGCAGTCTAGCTTCGGCATCATCATGCTGGCGCTGGTGGACAACCAGATGCAGCCGAAAATTCTGTCTCTGCGGCAAATCATTGACGAGTACCTCAAGCATCAGGAGGAAGTGCTGACCCGGCGCACCCAGTACGATCTGCGCAAAGCCCGGGAGCGTGCCCATCTGTTGGAGGGCCTGCTGATTGCCCAGGATAATATTGATGAAGTCATTCACATCATCCGTTCCGCCTATGACGATGCCAAGCAGCGGCTGATGGACCGGTTCAGCCTTGATGATATTCAGGCTCAGGCCATTCTGGATATGCGGCTGAAAGCCTTGCAGGGTCTGGATCGGGAAAAATTGCAGGCCGAATATGACGACCTCATGGAGAAAATCAAGTATTATCTGGAACTTCTGGCGGATGAAAACAAGCTGAAAGCCCTTCTCCGGCAGGAACTCATTGAAATACGGGACAAATTCGGCGACGAGCGGAAAACTGAGATTCAGGATATCGAGGACGAAATTGATATTGAGGACCTGATCGAGGAGGAGACCTGCGCCTTCACCCTTTCCAATCACGGCTACATCAAGCGGATGCCCGTGGATACCTACCGCACCCAGAGCCGGGGTGGCCGGGGCGTTAACGCCCAGAACCTCAAGGAGGAGGACTACGTCAAGTCCCTGACCATCGCCTCCACCCATGACTATATGCTGTTCTTCACCGATTTGGGCCGGGTGCATCTGCGCAAGGGCTACCAGATTCCCGAGGCGGGCCGCACCGCCCGGGGCACCGCCATTGTGAACGTCCTGCCGCTGGAACCCGGCGAGTCCGTCACTGCCGTGGTGGTCACCCGGGAATTTGACGACAACGAGTTCCTGATGATGGTCACCCGGAAGGGCACCGTCAAGCGGATTCCCTTCATCGCCCTGAAAACCAACCGGAAGTCCGGCATCCGGGCCATCACGCTGGACGAGGACGACCACCTCATTAACGTAATCCGTACCAATGGAAACGACAATATTCTGCTGGCTACGGCGCAGGGTATGGCGATTTGCTTCAACGAGAACGACGTGCGGCCCATGGGCCGGGACGCGGCGGGCGTTCGGGGAATTATGTTAACCGACGGAGACTTCGTGGTAGGCGCGGAGAAGGCCGAGGAGGGCAAGACCCTGCTGACCGTCACCGTCAACGGCTACGGCAAGCGGACGGAACTGTCCGAATATCTGCGCACCGGGGCCAACGGCGAAAAGTGCGCCCAGAGCCGGGGCGGCAAGGGCCTCAAGAACTACAACATTACCCCCAAGACCGGCAACGTGGCCGGCTGCCGGGTGGTGGCGGAAAATGACGACGTGATGCTGATTGAAAACGGCGGCGTCATCATCCGCATTCCCGCCTCCTCCATCAACGTCTATAAGCGGGACGTGCAGGGCGTCATTGTCATGCGCATCGAGGAGGGCAATCAGGTGGTTTCTCTGGAGCGTGTGGAAAAGGTGGACGAGGAAGAGGTCACGGAATGAAGACCGTGACCCTCTACACCGACGGCGCCTGCTCCGGCAACCCCGGCCCCGGGGGCTGGGGAGCCATTCTGGAATTTAACGGGGTGGAGAAGGAGCTTTCCGGCGGGGAAAGCGCTACCACCAACAACCGCATGGAGCTGACCGCCGTCATTCGGGGATTGGAAGCCCTGAAAGAGCCGTGCATTGTAGAGCTGTATTCCGACAGTAAGTACGTCATCGATGCCCTGGAAAAGGGCTGGGCCTGGGGCTGGAAAAAGCGGGGCTGGGTGAAGTCCGACAAAAAACCCGCTCTGAATCCCGATTTGTGGGAAACCCTTCTGGCTCTGACCCAGAAGCATGAGCTGCACTACCACTGGGTCAAGGGCCACGCCGACAACCCGAAAAACAACCGCTGCGACGAACTGGCGGTGAATGAGTGGAAGAAGCGAAAAAAGTGTGAAGAGTGAAGATACGATAACTCCACTCTCCACACTGATAAAACCCGGAGGTTTTTATGTATCTATCCATCGGTAATGACATGGCGGTGCGAAGCCGCTCCATCGTCGGCATTTTTGACCTCGACAATACCTCCACTTCCAAGCGAACCCGGGAATTTCTGGCGAAGGCAGAGGAAAACGGCGAGGTGGTGCCTTGTGACGAGCTGCCAAAGTCCTTTATTCTGACCTCCGAATATGGCTTCAGCCGGGTGCGGCTCACATCCCTCAACGCGGCAACTTTGGAAAAAAGGTTAAAATAGCCACCGGGCGGGTCAAATGACCCGCCTGAATTTATGGGTACCATGGAACGATACCGAGCAGTACCCAATGGTGTAACGATGACATACCAGCCGAGCACGCATTGTCCGCGGCGACTCGCCGCAAAAGTTAATGAAATTTTTGCAGACAAAGGAAGCTTTTTGTGTTATACTATTAAAATCTATGGAAATGTAAAGGAGGGCTTCCTTTGAAATATTGGTTCGGCTACCTGACTGCCGGAATTTTCGCCGCGCTTACCTGGATTCTCACCCAGTTCGGGCAGCGCTACGCAGCGTTAATCGATATGGTTTACCCCTATGTAGTGCGCACCCTGCAGGATATCCTCGCAAATTGGACCTCCCAGATCAGCTACCCCGTGTGGCAGCTGCTGGCGGTGGTGCTGGGCGTGCTGATATTAGCCAGCCTTGTGCTGATGATCGTACTGAAATGGAATCCAATCCAGTGGTTCGGCTGGGTGCTGGCGGTGTTTTCCGGCATCTACCTGCTGCATATGGCAATGTGGGGCCTGAATTACTACGCCGGCTCTCTGGCGGACGATTTGCGTCTGGAGGTAAGCAGCTACAATCTGGAGGAGCTGACCGAGGCCACGGAATACTACCGGGATAAGGCCAATGCCCTTGCGGAGCAGGTCAACCGGGACGGCAGCGGAAATGTCCAGTTCGCGTCCTTTGAGGAGCTGGCGGACAAGGCTGGCGAGGGCTTCCATACGCTGACTTATGTTAACCACTATCCCGTGTTTGCAGGGTGTCAGCTGCCCGTCAAGAAACTGGACTGGGCGGATATGTACACCTCCATGGGCATCACCGGCTACACCTTCGGCATCACCGGCGAAGCCTGCGTAAATCCCCAGATTCCGGACGTGCTGCTGCCCTTCACCATGGCCCATGAAATGGCCCACCGGATGTGCATTGCCTCGGAACGGGACGCGAATTTTTCCGGATTTCTGGCCTGTTCGGTCAATTCTGACCCGGAATTCCAATATTCCGCCTATTTTATGGCCTTCCGCTACTGCTATACGGCGCTTTGCGGCGTGAATACCCAGTCCGCCGTGGCGGCGGCAGCAAGGGTGAAAGAGGGCATCGGCGAGAAGCTGCGCGCAGACTGGAACACCTACGACGCCTTCTTCAGCCAGAAGCAGGACACCAAAGCCACCAAGTTCGCCGACACGGTAAATGACACCTATCTCAAAACCAGCGGCGAGGAAAGCGGTATTGCCTCCTATGCGGAGGTCTGCGACCTGCTGGTAAACTGGCACATTCAGACCGTGGTACTGCCCTCTATTACTGTGGAAAAGAGCGTATTCGACCCCTACGATGAAACCATGGTAGACCTGTCGGGCATCGTCAACGCGAGGGAGAGTAACGGCTGATGGAGAAAACACTGAAGGAGGGCCTGACCAAACTGGGCCTGTCTTTGCCGGCGGAGCGGCAGCAGAAGCTGTGTGCCTTCGCCCGGGCCATGATCAAACAGAACGAGGTCATGAACCTTACCGCCATCACCGAGGATACCCAGGTGGCTAAGCTCCACCTGCTGGACAGCCTGACGGTGCTGTGCTGCGCGGATTTGCGGGGGAAAACGCTGATTGACGTGGGCTGCGGCGCAGGCTTTCCCGGGGTGCCGCTGGCCATCGCCTGTCCGGAGGCGAAGATTACACTGCTTGACAGCCTGGGCAAGCGGGTGAAATGGTTGGAAGAAACCTTGCCCCAGCTGGGCATCGAAGCGGAGTGCGTTACAGCCCGGGCGGAGGAAGCGGTGGCACAGCGCCGGGAAACCTACGACTATGCTACTTCCCGTGCGGTGGCCCGGCTGAATATTCTGCTGGAGCTGACGGCCCCCTACGTCAAGGTAGGCGGCGCGGTGCTGGCCATGAAGGGCGCGGCGGCGAAGGAAGAACTTTCTGAGTGCGCCGGGGCCATCAAAAAGCTGGGATTACAGCTGGAAGAAGTTCGGGAATTTCCCGTGGACGGCGCTTCCCACGCGGTGATTATTCTTCGGAAAATCGCGCCAACCCCAAAGCAGTACCCCAGAAGGTACGCGAAAATCAAACAGTTGCCCCTGTAGGCATCGGGTTACGGATAAGAAAACTGTATGGGAGGGTAAATGACCCACTCACACAATGAATAGGAAACGATACCGAGCTGTGCCCTATGGTCTAACGAATACAGACCAGCCGTGCACGCATTGGCGGGCGGCACTGCCGCCACGAGGAATTTCTATGGAAGTCTTTTTCAGTCTCATCCTTGGCTACGCCATGGGCTGTCTGAACCCTGCGGCCTGGATTGGAAAAAAGAATCATATTGACCTGAAGCAGGCGGGCACCGGGAATCTGGGGGCCACCAACACCACCATGGTGCTGGGCCGGAAGGCGGGGGCCTTCGTGCTGGTGTTCGACGTGGCGAAATCCTTCCTTGCCGCGAAACTGGCCCGATGGCTGCTTCCCCAGCTGGCGGTGTCCGGAATGCTGGCCTGCATCGGCGTCATTCTGGGCCACTGTTTCCCGGTGACCCGGCATTTTTCCGGCGGCAAGGGGCTGGCGGCCTACGGCGGCATGATGCTGGCCTATAATCCGCTGATTTTCGTCATTGTGGTGCTGTCCGGCATCGGAATCATGGTGCTGCTGGATATCGGGGTTGCCGCGCCGCTGCTGGGCACGGTGATGTTCCCGGCGCTGACGTTCCTGTTCAGCCATGACGTTCCGTCTACGGTCTGCGCCGTCATTGCCAGCGTGATTATTCTGTTCACCCATCTGGACAATGTGAACAAAACCCGCGCCCATTCCGATGTGAAGGTGAAAAATTACTTTCGGGATGTGCTGTTTAAGAAGAAAAAGGAAACATAATCGTCAATTCGGCGAAGCCGATCAGAAAGCAGCTGTCATTGAGCTAAGCAATGACAGCTGCTTTATTTTACAATGATTTTTCGCTGGCAGGTGCCCACGTTGCCGGAGCTGTCGGTGGCGGAGTAGGTGATGGTGTAGGCGCCCTCCCTGCTCAGGTCAAGTCCGGAGGTATCCACCGTTACGTCACATTTCCCGTCAATATCGTCCACCGCGGTCACACCGCTTAAAAAGTCGGGATTGGCGTTCTTTTTCACGGTCATTTCCCCGGAAGCGCCTCGAATTTCCGGGGGGTTCAGGTTGCTGGAAATCCAGAGCGCGGCTTCCTTCCGGGTCACATTGCCGCTGGAATCCTTTGCTTCCACACTGACGGTGTAGGTGCCCAGCTTGTTCACGTCGGGCAGATTGTCCACCAGATACACCTCCGGTTTGCCGGACAGGTCGGTTGCGGAAACGACAAAATCATTGACACCGGCTGATTGACCGGGCAGGCGGCGGACGGATTGGAGAGTCAGCGAGGGCGGCGTGGTATCCTGAACGGTTATGACGCACTGGGCGCTGGCGGCTCCTGTCTCCACGATGAGCGTATGCTCCCCCAGGGTTTTGCCGATCTCCTTTAGATCCTCACTGTTCAGCAGGCCGGAATCCCGCGCCGGGTTTACCAGCAGCATTTCCGGCGTCAGGGTCTGCCCCAGTTCCAACGTGCAATCTTCTTTCAGCCAGCCGGTGAAGTGGAGCACGCATTGGCCCTCCACCCGGTTGCCGGAGGTGTCCTCCACCACCACGGTGACGGTGGTATCGGAATAGTCCGCTGGGATAACCGGGTCTTCCGCGTAATAGGCACGCACCTGAGAGCAGTCCTCGGTTTTTGTTACCAGCGCCCCGGCCTGGGGCAGGCCATCGGCGAGAGAAACGGTGAATGACTGCAAAAATTCCGCCTTTGGCGGGGTAGTGTCCTCCACAATCAGGTTGACGACACAGGTTTTTGTGCCGTGCTTCAGGGTCAGGGAGGTTCTTCCCACCTTGTTCAGGTCGATGGTGGAAGGGTCGGTGACAAAGGCGGCACGCTTGGGATTCCCCAGCGGAGTGAGAAAATCCCGGATACTTAAGCTCTCCTGTCCCAGTTCCACAGTGACATCGTGGAACACCTGCTGGGAATCACACCATATGATGTAGACCATCCAGCCAATCAGAGCCAGAAGAAGCGCCGCGGTGAGAAGCAATATGGGAATCAGGAGAGATCGTTTTTTGCGGGGAATTGCCATAATGGGTTCTCTCTTTCCAGAAAAATACAGAAACGCGTAAATTTTATTATATGTCAGCAGGCAAAAAAAGTCAAGGCGGCAGCCGCCAGTCAACGCGGCCCGCAAGGCGGGCGGCTAATGCGTTAAGAACGTTGGCGGTCATCCCACATCCTTTGGGCCCCTCGACCAGAAGTGCTTAGGAAGATAAAGGGAAATTTAGCGGACCAAAGCCTCCCCTATCAGGGGAGGTGGCCCGGCGTAAGCTGGGTCGGAGGGGTGCCTTCGCCATGGACGTGCACCCCTCAGTCAGCTTTGCTGACAGCTCCCCTCAAGGGGAGCCTTTGGTAACGCCGCGAAAGCACAACATTTCCAACCATCACTCCGTCCAAGGAGGTTAAAACTATGAAAATCCAATTCATCGGCGCGGTCCATGAGGTCACCGGCAGCTGCACGCTGCTGGAAGTGGGAGAGCGCTACTATCTGGTGGACTGCGGCATGGAGCAGGGCGCGGATATTTTTGAGAACGTACCCCTGCCGGTGAATCCCGCCGCCATCGAGGCGGTGTTCCTGACTCACGCCCACATCGACCACTCCGGTATGCTGCCGAAGCTGTGCAAGGACGGCTTCACCGGGGCCATCTACGCCACGGAGACTACCTGCGACCTGTGCCGCATCATGCTGATGGACTCGGCCCACATTCAGGAATCCGAGGCCCAGTGGCAGACCCGGAAGGCCGAGCGGGCCGGTCAGCCCCCGGTGCAGCCGGTGTACGATGTGAACGACGCTGCCGCCGCCATCCGGCTGCTGCGGCCCTGCCAGTACGGGGAAATTTTGCAGGTTGCCGAGGGCATTGTGCTGCGGATGACCGACGCCGGACATCTGCTGGGTTCCGCCTCCATCGAGCTGTGGCTGACGGAGGGCAAGGAAACCCGAAAAATCGTCTTCAGCGGCGATGTGGGCAACACCAACCAGCCTCTCATCAATGACCCCAAGCCTGTGACGGAGGCGGACTATCTGGTGATTGAGTCTACTTACGGCAACCGCCTTCACGAAAAGGACCGCGGCGATGTGGTGTCGGAGCTGGCGGGCTACATTCAGCGGGCGCTGGACCGGGGCGGCAATCTGGTGATTCCCTCCTTCGCCGTGGGCCGGACCCAGGAAATGCTCTACGCCATCCGGGAAATCAAGCAGCGGGGGCTGATTCAGGGCCACGATTATTTCCCCGTGTATGTGGATTCCCCGCTGGCAGTGGAGGCCACGGGCATTTTCCTGCAATGCGATGAATCAAATTTTGATGAAGAAACACTGGCTGTGATCCGGCAGGGCATCAACCCCATCTGGTTCGACGGCGTGACGCTGTCCGTCTCCTCCGAGGAATCCAAGGCCATCAACTTTGATACCCGGCCCAAGGTAATTCTGTCTGCCAGCGGTATGTGCGAGGCGGGCCGAATCCGTCACCACCTGAAGCACAACCTGTGGCGCAGTGAGAGTATCATTCTGTTTGTGGGCTATCAGGCGGAGGGGTCTCTGGGCAGGAAGCTCCAGAACGGAGCCAAAGCCGTGCGGCTGTTCGGCGAGGACATCGCGGTAAACGCGGAGATTGCCACCCTCCATGGTACCTCCGGCCACGCCGACCGGGATGGACTGCTGAACTGGCTGGGTGGCTTTACCGAAAAGCCCGGTATGGTATTCGTGAACCACGGGGATGAAGAAAGCTGTGAGGCTTTCCAGAAAACCCTAAAAGAACTGGGCTACCATGCGGAGGCCCCCTTCAGCGGCACAGAATACGATCTGCTCACCGGGAAGCTGGTAACCTTCGCCCAGGGCATCCGCATCAATCGGGAGGCGGTATTCAAGGGCAGCCAGCGGGCAAAACAGGTCTATGACGATCTGGTGGCGGCGGCGGAGGCTCTGCTGGCGCTGGTCAAAACCCGGAAGGGCTGCACCAACAAGGACAACGCCAAGCTGGCAGCCCAGATTCGGGCGCTGACGGAGAAGTGGAAGAAATAAAAGGCTCCCCTAGTAGGGCAATGTCACTAAGTTAAGAAAGGCTGGGTCTCGCAGGAATGCGGGGCCTAGTTTTTTGTAATTTTTTCAAGATTATACTTGACAAACAGGCGAAAATGTGCGGCCTTTTTGCTAACCGAGGTTAGCAAAAAGGCCTTTGTAATTAGAGGTGTACCCACCGAAAATTACAAGGAGGCCAAATCATGTCAAGTCAAATTCAATTTGTAAAAGAAAAACTGAACTCCGCAATCTCCCAATTGTGTGAAACCTCGTGGATGTTTGTAAAAGACCCTGCGCGCGACTTCACCAGAGAACGAAAACTTCCTCTTCGTGAGGTTATATCGCTTTTGCTCTGCATGGAGGGTGGAAGCCTTACTGGCGAGTTGCTACGCTATTTTGGGTGCAGCCAGCACACCGCCTCCAGCTCGGCATTTATCCAACAACGCCAAAAAATCAACGAATTCGCTTTTCCGTCTCTATTTGACATATTCGTAAGGTATACCGACAAGGGAAGATTGTATAAAGGATACCGGCTGCTTGCTGCTGACGGCTCAGATATTCAAATTCCAACAGACTCCAATCACACGGACAGCTACTTCCCGGGAACCAATGGCCAAGCGCCATACAGTTTGCTTCATCTGAACGCTGTTTATGATCTGCTGCTCCATACCTACATAGATGTGGATTTATGCGGTCGCCGAGATTGGAATGAGCAAAGAGCTCTGGTAAATATGGTTGATCGTTCCTTCGTTGAAAAAGCATTGATTATCGCAGACAGAGGGTATGAAAGCTATAATCTTATGGCGCACATTCAAGAAAAAGGTTGGAAATTCTTGATTCGGGTCAAGGATATTTACTCATCCGGTATTGCCTCGGGGCTTGAATTGCCAGACTCGGATGAGTTTGATCTGCATTGTCCTGTTCAATTAACCAGACGCAAAAAAGCCGAAACGATACCGTTGTTTGCAGACAGAAATCACTATAAATGGATTGGATCCTCAACTCCGTTTGATTATCTGCCGACCGGTTCTCATAAGCACGATCCGATCGCTTTTTATGATTTGCCATTTCGGATTGTTCGGTTCAAACTGTCTGATTCTACTTATGAAACAGTGATTACAAATCTGGATGAAGAAAGATTCCCGCCCGAAGAATTGAAACATCTCTATGGGATGCGTTGGGGTATTGAAACTTCCTTTAGGGAATTGAAATATACTGTAGGTCTGCTTCATTTCCATGCAAAAAAGGTGGAGAACATTACCCAGGAGATATTTGCCAGAGTGATCCTGTACAACTTCACCGAACTGATTACCTCGCACGTAGTCATTCAAAAGCCCAACAGAAAATATCCTTACAAGGCGAATTTTTCTGTTGCTGTACAGGTTTGCCGACAATTTCTTCTTGGTAACGTTTCTCCACCAGCTGTTGAAGCTACCATAAGCAGGAATGTTTCTGTCACTCGCACTGGCAGAAGCAGTCCACGAAATATGGTTGTTAAACACGCCATTAGCTTCCTGTATAGAGTAGCATAAATCCCTTCTTTTGAATAGCTTTTTAAGCAGATTTTTCAATCTGCTAATTTCTCATGCCCATTTTGCAGAAAAAGTGCATCCCTCGCGGGATGCACTCGTTCGTTATGGGGCTGTGTTTGGAACCAATGTTGCTAACTTAGTGACATTGCCCTAGTAGGGGAGCCATTAAATGAGCCTGCCCTTTCGGGCAGGCTCAAATTACTGTCTTTTAGGCCTTTTCCAGAGCCAGAGTTCTGGTGGTCAGGTCGCAGACCTCAGACGGTCCAAAGTACTGAATGGCGCCGGGATAGGTGTAGCAGGTCTCAACCGCCCACTGCGCTCTGTGCGCAGCGAAGTACTGGAAGGGCTTGCCGTCCAGCTCCACCAGAGCCTTGCGGATAACGGGCTTATCCTGACCGTTTCTTCTCTCCATGTTCATCATCTTGGTGATGGGCATGCCGCCGGCAACCCACTCCTCAGCAGGCTTGGACAGGTTGGAAACCTTGGACAGGTATCCGGTGTAGCCGTACTGAATCAGCATGAAGGCATTGTAGCCCAGAGAGTAGCAGTAGTCCGCGTCGAAGTTGGAGGGGAAGGCGCAGCGGCCTTCGTAGCCAAGGAAGTGATGCAGGGGAGAGAACTTTCCGTTGTAGGTGCCGGCAGCCTTGCGGGCAGCCAGATTGTCCTTCACCAGCGCGGAGAACAGCTTCTCGGACTCGATGAGAGAGACCTGCACGTTGCCGTGAGGATCCCGCTCCAGGAACAGCTGCTGCTGAATGCTTTCGGGCAGAATTGCGAAAACAGCCATGGATTCCTTGGTCAGGCCGGCCTCGATGAAGGCATACTTGTCCTTCCAGGTGGGCAGGGCATTGAACTGGGCGGTCTTTTCGCCAGCCAGCAGTTCGTTGATTTCGGCGATCAGCACGGAGAACTCGGGGACAAACTCGACAATGCCCTCGGGGATGATGGCAACGCCGAAGTTCATGCCCTTGGCAGCACGGTCAGCCACAGAATCGGCAATATAATCGGCGATCTGTGCCAGGGACATCTTCTTGGCGGCAACCTCCTCGCCGATCAGGCAGATGTTGGGCTGGGTCTGCAGAGCGCACTCCAGCGCCACATGGGAAGCGGAACGGCCCATGACCTTGATGAAATGCCAGTACTTCTTCGCGGAGTTGGCGTCTCTTTCGATGTTGCCGATGATCTCACTATAGGTCTTGGTTGCGGTATCGAAGCCGAAGGAGCACTCGATATCCTCGTTCTTCAGGTCTCCGTCAATGGTCTTGGGGCAGCCAATGACCTGCACGCCGGTGTTATGGGCGGCAAAGTATTCCGCCAGAACAGCGGCGTTGGTGTTGGAATCGTCGCCGCCGATGATGACGATGGCGGTAATCCCGTGCTTCTTGCAGACCTCTGCGGCAACGGCAAACTGCTCTTCCGTTTCCAGCTTGGTTCTGCCGGAGCCGATGATGTCAAAGCCGCCGGTATTGCGGTACTGGTTGATGTACTCATCGTCGAAAATCCGATAATCGTCCTCCAGCAGACCGCTGGGGCCGCCCTTGAAGCCATACAGGACATTGTCGGGATTGGTAGCCTTCAGCGCGTCATACAGGCCGCAGACAACATTGTGACCGCCGGGAGCCTGACCGCCGGAGAGAATCACACCGACAACCTGCTTCTTGGCCTCAGCGGTGTTCTGACCCTTCTGGAAGGTGATCTCATTTTTTCCATAGGTGTTGGGGAACTGCGCGGCGATCTTTTCCTGATCTGCAACACTCTGGGTTGCATCTCCATTCTTCACGCAGATTTCGGAGATACCGTTTCTGAGCATACCGGGAAGCTTGGGGGTATACTGGTATCTTGCGATCTGCAGAGGGGACAGTTTCATCTGAAAAACACTCCTTAATGCTAATGTTGTTTTGAGTAGATGTCTACACACAGATTATACTCTATTCTGCAGAAAAGGTAAATTGCCATTTCTCATAATTTTATGAACCCCGATACGCGGAAATATGGTCTGTTTGATTGTCAGGACGCTTTCTTGGGCGGATATGAAGATTGGTATTGAAATATGAAAAAATTGTGGTATAATGGTAAGCGTAAAAACTCGGGCTGTAAGCCCGTTAAATGAAAGGATTGATACCAATGCCTCTCGTAACAACAACTGAGATGTTTAAGAAGGCCTACGACGGCGGCTACGCCATCGGCGCTTTCAACGTCAACAACATGGAAATTGTTCAGGGTATTACCGAGGCCTGCCGGGAAGAAAAGGCTCCCGTCATTCTGCAGGTTTCCAAGGGTGCCCGCGCTTACGCCAACCACACCTATCTGGTGAAGCTGGTGGAGGCCGCTGTCATCGAGTGCCCCGAAATTCCCATCGCCCTGCATCTGGACCATGGCCCCGACTTCGAGACCTGCAAGGCCTGCATCGACGGCGGCTTTACCTCCGTCATGATCGACGCTTCCAGCAAGCCCTTTGCCGAGAACATCGAGATCACCAAGAAGGTTGTCGAGTACGCCCATGACCACGGTGTTGTGGTCGAGGCAGAGCTGGGCACTCTGGCCGGCATCGAGGATGATGTGAAGGTTGCCGCTCACGCCGCTTCCTACACCCGCCCCGAGGAGGTCGAGGAGTTCGTGTCCAAGACCGGCTGCGACTCTCTGGCCATCGCCATCGGCACCAGCCACGGCGCTTACAAGTTCACCGCCGCTCAGTGCACCCGCAATGAGAAGGGCATTCTGGTTCCGCCACCCCTGCGCTTCGACGTACTGGAAGAGGTTTCCCGCCGTCTGCCTGGCTTCCCCATCGTTCTGCACGGCTCTTCCTCCGTCCCCCAGAACTACGTGAAGCTGATCAACGAAAACGGCGGCAAGATGCCCGACGCCGTGGGTATCCCCGAGGAGCAGCTGCGTCACGCTGCCGAGCTGTCCGTCTGCAAGATCAACATTGACTCCGACCTGCGTCTGGCTATGACCGGCACCATTCGTGAGTTCTTCAATGAGCATCCCGACAAGTTCGATCCCCGTGAGTACCTGAAGCCCGCCCGTGCCAACATCAAGGAACTGGTTCGCCACAAGCTGGTTGACGTTCTGGGCTGCGCCGGCAAGGCCTGATTGCGTACATCTCCCAAAGGCTCCCGATTTTCGGGAGCCTTTTTGCGGCGGGCCGCAGGGCGGCCGGCCAATGCGTTACGGAACGGGTCTGTAATCGCAACACCATTGGGCACCGCTCGGTATCGTTCCCTGGTCAAATAAATTGTGCTTTAGCTGATTAAGACCTTCCCCCTCGGGGGAAGGTGGCCGAGCGTAAGCGAGGTCGGATGAGGGGAACCCCGGCAGTAGAATCAGCTTGTTTTCCCCTCATCCGTCAGAAATCAAAGATTTCTGCCAGCTATTGAATTGTGGTATGATTGCCACTGGCAATCATTCAGATTATCATTCGCTGCGCGGAGCACCACCCCCAGGGGGAAGCTTAG
>JALFAD010000077.1 GCA_022772525.1 Clostridiales bacterium | reverse complement strand
CTTCGGGGGAAGGTGGCACGGCGTAAGCCGTGACGGATGAGGGGTCTCCCGGAAGAAGAATTGGCCTGTTTTCCCCTCATCAGTCAGAAATCAAAGATTTCTGCCAGCTTCCCCCCAGGGGGAAGCTTAGTTAGCGAAAGCGCAACATAGTTAATTAACAGCACCAAAAAACGATGCCGAGCCATACCCAATGGCGTAACGACACGCACCCAGCCTGCGCACGCATTAGCAGGCGGCCTTGCCGCCCGCATTGTCAGCGGCGACTCGCCGCGTCAATATTTCCTTTGCAGATACAGATAGCTGAGCCAGTGGAACACCATGATGATGCACACACTGAATCCGGCAGCGGTGGACAGCTCCGTCTTTCCCAGAAGCTGGAACACGATGGTGGCGACGGCGGCAACCAGCACATACAGGTAGCCCGCCCAGGCCCAGGCCTTGTTGGCAAGAAACCTGTTCCGCTCATCCTGATTGGTGGTGTTCACCTTCTCCCGATACTCGGCAGAGCGCAGATAGCGGATATTGCGGATGGTCTGCACAACGCCCACGCCCAACAGGCCAGCGCCAAAACCGCACCAGTAATCGTCAACCAGCCCCGCCATATTACAGCCGATCAGCACCCCACCCAGCACCATCCAGAAAATGTTGAAAATGATTCTTCTATTGATGTCAAATTTACATTTCATACCGATTCCTCCTCATCAAACAGGAAAACTTCTTCAATGGTCATTCCAAAAAACTTCGCGATGTTGTGCGCCAGAAAAATAGAGGGATTGTAGCGTCCCGTTTCCAGCGAGCTGATGGTCTGCCGGGACACCCCCAGCGCCTTGGCAAATTCCTCCTGACGAATGCCGCGGCTCTTTCGGATTTCTTCAATTCGGTTTCTCACCGTATCACTTCCTCAATTTGTTTTGTAAAGCTAGCTTTACATTATACTAGCACACCCTCCCGGATTTGTCAAGCTTGCTTTACATTCTTTTTGAAAAAAGTGCACGGCAGTTTTGCCGTGCATTTTTTCAACTGTTTTCGCCGGAATCTGCCTCCCGGGCTGCCGGTTTTCTTCTCCGGCGGCGGCGGGGACGGTTGGCGCTGTCCTCCGGGTCGGCCTTCTCCGCCCGGCGGGCGTAGGCCTCCGCCGCTTCGGAGGTTGCTTCATAGGTCAGGCGGCTGACTCTGGTCAGGCCGTTGTCCTGTAACGACAGCCGCACCCGGATCAGAAACTTTCCGTGCTCCGGGCAGGCGGCAAGGTCCATATACCGGTGCCCCGGCTGGGCAAACCACCGGGAACCCAGCATCCTTCCGCCGCAGATGGGACACAGATTTTCCTCCCCGGACATGGCGCTTAAGGCGGCCCGCTTGTCCGCGTAATCATAAAACACCTTCCGGGCAATACAGCCGGGCAGTTCCGCGCCGTGAAAGCCGTTTTCGTGGCTTTTCAAGGCCTCATCATATCCCGCCATGCCTTTTTTCAAATCCAGCCGGGCGCAGATCAGGGCCGTGTGGTAAGCGTCGCCCAGTGCGTCGTGGGCAGGACGGGTAGCCTCAATGCCCAGCGTTTCCATGGCGGTTTTCAGGGCCTTTTGAGAATTAGAGCCATCGGTCTGGGCGTTAAAAATCATCTGGGCATTGTACCAGCGGTCGGTAAACGCCGTGTCCATGTCAAACAGCTGCAAATTCTCCCGCAAAATGCCAATATCGTCAAAGCCCCAGGTCAGAAACACAATGTCCTCGCCGCACCAATTCTGAAACAGCGTCATGGCCTCCGGGAAGGGAACGCCCTCGTCCCGCAGGCGGTTCTCCTTGATGCCGGTGAGCTTGCTGACCCGGCGGTTCAGGTGCCGGTAGAACTTGGGACGAATCATGACCTGAAACTCGTCCGCAACCTCTCCGTCCTCCGTTAGCCGCACCGCGCCGATTTGGATAATCTCGCCGCGAATCTGGACGGGCAGCACCTTCTTGGAGGAGGGCGAACCGGGCCAGGGCTGATTCCACTCCATATCCATAACAATGTAGTTCATTACAAAACCTCTGTAATCCATATTTCTGCGCTTATCATATCACAATCCGGCGACTGTGTAAACAGAAAGTTCCAAAAAGCAGAAAAAACCGGATGATTCCGGGCATCCGGCCGATTCTTTTCGCCGCATCTTTTCTGGCCTTGTTTTTCATTTCCTTTTTGGTACTGTATTTAATACCAGTTTTCGGTATAATAAGCCCATCACTTTTCAAGGAGGCAACGCAAATGGAAAAGAAGCAGAAAATCTCCACCCGAAAAATCGTTTTTGTCGCCCTGATGGCTGCGCTGACCGTGGCTGGCTCCGCCCTGAGAGTCACCCTTCCCATCGA
>JALFAD010000062.1 GCA_022772525.1 Clostridiales bacterium | reverse complement strand
ATCGACAGTCCAATCGTTAATCGTTTGTGACTGCCCCACAATCTGCTCGTTATTCTGAATATACTGGATCTGTTCAGAGGACAGCGGTGTTTCACTTCGTGCTGAGAATATCTGCTGGAACCAACCATTGGCATAGGCCACAGCACAGCCCACCAGCAGAAGCGTCAGGGCAATTACTGCCGCAATCAACCACATCTTCCGTGTAGATAGCCGCTTGAGCTGTGCCTTATGCTTCCCCTGACGGAATTCTTCTGCACCGATTACATAAGAATCCTTTACGCTTCCAAAGCCAACCAGCAAATCCATTGTTTTCATACATATCCCTCCTCACTGAGCTTTTTCCGAAGCTTGCCCCGGAGCCGGTGGAGCATGGAAGTCACCTTGCTCTGGCTAAAACCGGAAACCTCAGAAATGGTCTGGATGGAATCCAGATACCAGTACCGGCACAGAAACACATTCCGTTCTGTCTCCGGCAGGGAGGAAAGAAACGCGTTGAGAACCCGTGTCAATTCCTTTTTCGCCAGTTCGGTTTCCACATTGCTCCTGTCCACGCATTCTTCCAATTCATCCAGTGCGAGAATGATTTCTCCACCGCCCCGTTTTTGGGCGCTGCGCTTGCGCCAGCGGTCAATAGAAATGTGCCGGGTCATTTTGGCAAGAAAAGCGTTCAGAAAGTTGGGACGCCGGGGCGGAATGGTATTCCACGCCGCCAGATATGTATCACTGACGCTTTCCTCCGAATCCTCCCGGTTGGAGAGAATGTTGTAGGCAATGCTGTAGCAGTACCCGCCGTACTTTTTGTCTGTTTCTTCAATGGCCTGTTCAGACCGCTTGAAGAACAAGGCAATGATACCCTGATCCTCCAAGGAATCACCTCCAATTGTCTGTCTATTTTATAACAAAGGGTTTCACTTGTATAGGCGTAAAATGATCCGTGTTCGTTGCATGGAATCTGAAAAAGATTCCCAAAAAACACGCAGGAACCAAATGGCTCCTGCGTGATTTTGATTGGTTACCCGTCTTGGGCTGATTCACGCTCTTGTGGAAATGCGTACCTATCTGGATAAGGACGAACAGGAGCTGAAAAACCTGACGGACAGCGCCATCGCCAAGCTCAATGCAATGACTGATGTTGAGTTCAGAAAACTGGATTTGGTCCCCGACTTTCTAACCTGAATGAAAAGGTGACTGATTCCCAGCAACACCGTACTGCTCGATATGTGCATATAAACACAATCTCAGCTGCCGCCAACTACCGATCCGGCATCAATACCCGGAACCGGGAGCCGCTGCAATCGATTCGCCCTGCCTTTTTCAGCTTGCTGATTTCCGCCGACATGGCGCTGCGCTCTACCCCCAGATAGTCCGCCAGGGCCTGCCGGTCATAGGGGATGACGAATTCCGCGCTTCCATGCTGCTTTGCCTGCTCCAAAAGGAACTCCATCAGCTTTTCCTGGGTGGTTTTCCGGGACATGCAGCGGATTTTCTGGGTGAGGATCAGATTCTTTTGGGCAATTCCCCGCAAAAGATTCTGCACCAATTTTTTGTGGAAAGGGCAGGCATTGGGACAGCTTGTCAGCACCCGTTTGCAGTCCAGAAGCAGCACCCCAGCGCTTTCCAGGGCCATGGCGCTCACCGGCAGGGTTTCCACCCCCGCACAGGCGAAGGCCTCAGCGAACAGTCCTCCGGGGGACACCACCGTCAGCACACTGCGGTTTCCATAGAAGTCCGTTCGCAGAATCTGAACCTTGCCGGAGAGCACCACCCCCACAAATGCAGCAGGCTCGCCTTCCAGAAACACCGGGCTTCCTTTGGACGTTTTGATGATTTTTCCATCCAGACAGCTTAACATGGACTTTAGTTCCTCCTGGGAAATTCCGGCAAACAGGGGACATTGGCGCAAAATATCAAAATATTCTTCCATAGAATGCTCCTTTGTTGGAAATCCAACATACATGTTTCTCTCAGTATAGTAAACTGATGTCATCAAGTCAACAGGAGGAATCCATATGATTCGCAAAATCATTCAAATAGACGAAGCCAAATGCAATGGCTGCGGCGCCTGTGCGGCGGCATGTCACGAGGGGGCCATCGCCATGGTGGACGGCAAAGCACTTTTGATGCGAGACGACTACTGTGACGGCCTTGGGGACTGTCTGCCCGCCTGTCCCACGGGAGCGATTTCCTTTGTGGTGCGGGAGGCCGCTGCCTATGATGAAGCCGCTGTGCTGGCGGCAAAAGCAAAGAAAGAAGAAATTCTGCCCTGCGGCTGCCCCGGCACCGCCGCCAAAGCCATCCACAGGCAGGAGACTCCCGGAACCTGCGCATCCCAGCAGTCCCAGCTGCACCAGTGGCCGGTTCAAATCAAGCTGGCTCCCGTAAACGCCCCCTGGTTTAACGGTGCCGATGTGCTGGTTGCCGCCGACTGCACTGCCTACGCCTATGGCAATTTTCATCAGGAGTTCATCAAAGGGCGCATTACCCTGGTGGGCTGCCCCAAGCTGGACAGCGTGGACTATGCCGAGAAATTGACGGAAATCCTCAGAAACAACAGGATTCGCAGCATTACCGTGGTGCGGATGGAGGTGCCCTGCTGCGGCGGCATCGAGAATGCCGTGAAAAGAGCATTGCAGTTTAGCGGCAAGTCCATTCCTTGCAACGTGGTGACCATTTCCACCGACGGACGAATTCTGGGTAGATAAGGAGAAAACAGAATGAATCCCCCAATGTTTTGTTATCAGTGCGAGCAGACCGCCGGATGCAGCGGCTGTGTTGGAAAAGCCGGTGTCTGCGGAAAAAGTGCTGCTGTTGCCAATTTGCAGGATCAGCTCACCGGGGCCTTGATTGGCCTGGCCCGGGCGGCGGACACTAACACTCCCACCACCTCTACCCATCGGGCGGTGATCGAGGGGCTGTTCACCACCCTGACCAATGTAAACTTTAATGAGGAAACCGTCCGTCAGCAGATTGACACCGTGCGTCGGGAGAAGGGGTTGCTGACCCCCAATTGCAGTGCCTGCGCATCTCCCTGCGGCAGAACCGACGAATACGACATGAGCAAGATCTGGGAGGCCGACGCGGACATCCGTTCTCTCAAATCCCTGATTCTCTTCGGCCTGCGGGGTATGGCAGCCTATGCCTATCATGCCATGGTGTTGGGTTATACCGACGAGGAGGTAAACCATTTCTTCTATGAAGGCCTCTTTGCCATTGGCGAGGATTGGGGCACGAAGGAGCTGCTGCCCATGGTCATGAAGGTGGGGCAGGTGAACCTGAAATGCATGGCGCTTTTGGATAAGGCCAACACCGAAACCTACGGCCACCCCGTGCCTACTACTGTCCCTCTGACGGTGGAGAAAGGCCCCTTTATCGTCATCACCGGACACGATCTGCGTGATTTGCAACTGCTGTTGGAGCAGACGGAAGGGAAGGGCATCAATGTCTATACCCATGGAGAAATGCTCCCCGCCCACGCTTACCCCTTACTTAAAAAGTATGCCCATCTGAAAGGTAATTTCGGTACCGCATGGCAGAATCAGCAGAAGGAATTTGGAAATCTCCCCGCGCCCATTCTCTTCACCACCAACTGCCTGATGCCCCCCAAGGAAAGCTATGCCGACCGGGTGTTCACCACCGAGGTTGTGTCCTTCCCGGGGATGAAGCACATCGGCGAAAACAAGGACTTCACCTCTGTCGTTGAAAAGGCGCTGGAGCTGGGCGGCTTTGAGGAAGACCGCACCTTCCCCGGCATCAACGGCGGCACAGCTGTCACCACCGGCTTCGGTCACAACACCGTTCTGTCTGTGGCGGATACGGTCATCAGCGCGGTGAAATCCGGTGCGTTGAAGCATATTTTCCTGGTGGGTGGCTGCGACGGTGCCCGGGCTGGGCGGAATTACTACACCGAGTTTGTGAAAAAGACCCCGGCGGACACGGCGGTGCTGACTCTCGCCTGCGGCAAGTACCGCTTCAACGATCTGGATTTGGGGACCATCGGCGGCCTGCCCCGGATCATGGACATGGGTCAGTGCAACGATGCCTATGGTGCCATCAAGGTGGCGGTGGCCCTGGCGGAGGCCTTCGACTGCGGCGTGAATGATCTGCCCCTGACCCTGGTGCTGTCCTGGTACGAGCAGAAGGCGGTGTGCATCCTGCTGACCCTGCTCCATCTGGGCATCAAGAATATCTACCTCGGCCCCACGCTGCCCGCCTTCCTGTCCCCCAACGTGGCGGCGTACCTGGTTGAGCACTTCGCTATTCACCCCACCACTACCCCGGAACAGGATTTGAAGGCAATTTTGAACAGATAAATAACCAAACGCACCAGGTTTTTAGCCTGGTGCGTCTATGCTGGGGAAAGATTCCCTGTTTTCACGAACGCTTCTTTCGTTTGTCAATCGTACGCCCCCTGCCGGAACGGCACCTCTGATATTCAAATTGTAAATTTTTCACTTTCGTATTGCAAATCGCTATACATTTGGATATAATAAAGGCAGAAAGGTGGTATGAACTATGGCAGCAAAAACCGCGAATGTAATGGCTCGTGTGGAACCCAGTGTGAAGGAGCAGGCCGAGGAAATCATGGAGATGCTGGGCATTCCTGTTTCCGTTGTCATCAATACGCTCTATAAGCAGATTATCATGACACGGAGCATCCCTTTTCCTCTCTCTGTCCCGGCAGTGCCTGTTGCCCGGGATGAGATGGATGAAGCCGCCTTCCATGCCATGATGGAGCGTGGTTTGAATGAGGCAAAAGCAGACAAATCCCGTGCTGCGTCTGATGTATTTGCAGATCTGAAACGGGAGATGCAGTAGATGCCTGAGAAATATACAGTAAAAATCACGCAGCAGGCGCAGGAGCAGATCCGGGAGATCGTAAGTTATATCCGCTTCACACTCCAGGCACCTGAAACTGCCATGAAAATGCTGGATACGCTTCAAGAGGAAATCGCTTCTCTGGATCAGTTCCCCAATCGTGTCCCTCTGACGGAAGAAGAACCCTGGCACAGTCAGGGCATCCACAAATTTCCAGTCAAAAACTACCTGGTCTACTTCTGGGTAGACGAGAAAACAAAAAAGGTTCAGATTATTGGCGCGGTCTATGGTCGCAAAGACCAACGGCACCAGCTTTCCAATCTGGATATGTTCTAACGGATACGCTCTGGGCATTCATGCCCGGAGCGTGTTTTCTTACATACCTTCACCCTCAACTCCACAAATGAGAGTGGAACGGCTGGCAATATCTTCTACAACGCAGGCGTGGCATCGGTCACAAACTTCGCCAGCAATTATAACACCCTGGTGTCCAACATTCAGGCAGCGAAGAAGATTCCCAGCTTTACTTCCTCAGCCAGCAGCAGCGCTCCAACCATCACGCTGAACGGCACAACTGCTTCGGTGACAGATTCCAATGGTGTGCTGTCCAATTTCAGCTTCTCCAATGGAAATGGAGCCAGTTTCAGCAAGAGCGGCAATACGCTTACCGTCACACAGACAGGAACGATATCGGAGTCCACAATTTATTCCGCTACTCTGAAAGGAATCAATATTTATGAAAACCAAGTTTATGAAAGCTATCGCCCTGTGTCTGGCTCTGGTGCTGTGCTTCGGCAGCGCCATCTCCGTATCTGCAGCCGAAGTCACGGACGCTCCCATCGACGAATCCCAGAAGGGTTCCCTGACCATCTTCAAGTACGACCTGACGGGCAGCGAAAATGCCGGTATCTGGGACAGCTCCTATGTTTCCACCGGCGTTGCTGACGAAAACGGCGTCGGCGATGTGCTGGCGGACTATGCCCTGAAAGGGGTGGAGTTCAGCTATGTAAAAGTAGCGGATATCGTCCAGTTCTCCGAGTCCACTGCTGACAACCGTACCGACAACCATGTGGAGGTGCTGTATGCCATCGACAAGGTACAGGGTGCTGATTTCCTGAAAGCGCTGGGTCTGGAAAATGGCGCACAGCGCTATGCAGACGCTGGAAGCCCACCCCCATCCCACGGATGGTTTTGCGGGCATGACAGTTCTGGCTGACGATCTGACAGACAAGGACAATGCCGGTGCCGCTCTGATCGAGGCCGCGAAGAAAGCAACTGGGCTTGACCCGGTGGAGGTCGGTACATACCGGGGTTTTCAGATGTCCGTCACTTTGGAGGACTTCGGCAAAAAGTATGTGCTGACCATGCAGGGCAGGCTGCGGCATCAGGCCACCCTGGGCAGCGACCCCAGAGGAAATCTGATTCGTCTGGACAACGCTCTGGCGCAGATGCCCCAGCGGTTGAAAGCCTTCCAGACCCAGCTGGACGAAACCTATCACCAGCAGGAAGCGGCAAAGGCAGAGCTGGGCAAGCCCTTCCCCTATGAGGAGGAGCTGCGGGACAAAACCGCACGGCTGATTTTTCTGGATTCGGAGCTGAATCTGGATGCCAACAAGGGCGGTCAGCAGGAACAGGTGGTTGCCAAATCCGCCCGCCCCTCTGTGCTGGATAAGCTGCGAAGCCAGCCCGCCCTCAGCAGGACTGACAAAAAACAAAAACACCATGAGGAGGTACGATGATGACCAACGAAGAACGCAACACGGCATTATATAAAAAGTTGTTTGCCGAACAGGAAGCATTCCGTGACTGGCTGAAAGGTCAGTCCCCGGAGGACATCCTGAACCACGCCTATGAATACACAATCCGGGAGGACATTCTGCTGTCGCTGGAATACCACGATCTGTCAGATGCGCAGGCTGACGCCCTGATGAAATCCACCTGTCCGTTGGCAGATGTGTTCCAGGATTTTGAGAAGGTGGAAACAGACCACATGGATGTGATCTGGGACTGTCTGGAATCCAGGGCAGATACAATTCTGGAAGAACAGCGCCGTACACCCAGAGAAACGCCGGTGTATCCCTACCCGGCAAGCCACGCTCAAGAGCATGGGGAGCTGGAGCAGTACCGGGCATCCAACCGAGCCAACATTGCCTGCAAGGAGGCCATTGAAGCAGCAATTCGGGAGCATTATCACGACAATCAACTCGACAATCAAGCAGCAGCACAGGTTGTAGACGCATTCGGACTGGACAGGACGCTGTATGTCCTCGCAAATACTGTCCAGCAGAAAGATTGGGACGCACGGTTTTCCCCCGGCAATAAGGAATGGGCAAAATCCATTCCCATCCAAAAGAATCCCGACGCCTGGGGCGCAGACCGAAACTGCCAGTTTGTTGTGAACAGCCATTCGGGACTGACCGATTTGTTTCTCAGCACTGTCCGTCAGGAATACTGTCAGAAACAGGAGAAAGCTCGCAAGCCCTCCGTCCGGGCAAAACTACAGGCCACGCCGAAAACAACTTCGCCGAAACATTCGGCGAAGTTAATCACGCAGGAGCGGTGACAGATGGTAGACAGAGAGGTCATAAAAACCGTGCGTTTTTCTCCCGATGAAATGCGGATGATTCAGGAGAAAATGCGCCAATTCGGGACAACCAATTTCTCTGCTTTCGTTCGGAAGATGGCACTTGATGGGTATGTGGTCAAGCTGGAACTGCCGGAGCTGAAGGAGATGGTATCCCTGCTCCGATATTCCAGCAACAATCTGAATCAGCTCACCAAGCGCGTCCATGAAACCGGAAGAATCTACGATGCCGATTTGGAGGACCTGCAGCAGAACCACGAACGGCTGTGGGACGCGGCACGGGATATTCTCATGGCTCTCTCAAAGCTCAAGTGACCCGCCGTATCCTTGCGAGAAGAAATCGGATAGCGTATAATGACAGTACAAAGAAAAGGAGGCAGCGCATATGAAACTGATCTTCAAAATTCTCACCGCCCCTGTGGTTTTGGTCATTGACCTTTTCACATTGATCTGTATTGGCATGATCTCATTTTCGGGAATGCTGCTCCGGCTGGTCAGCGGAATCATTGCCATCCTTGGCGTAGCGGTGCTGGCAACATACTCCCCGAAGAACGGTTTGATCCTTCTGAGCATTGCGTTCCTGTTCAGCCCTATGGGCATCCCAATGCTTGCGGTTTGGGTGTTGGGCTGGCTCCAGAATATTTCCTGCCTCCTAAAAGGAATCTAAAGTAAAGCTCCGGTGTCGAAATGGCGTAAGCACTAAATAATCGTACGGTAGTGAGAAAACGGCAGGCCTCGTGTTTGAGGTCTGCCGCTAGTCGAGATAGCATTTTTCGTAAGCATTGGAATTTGAAATCTTGTATTCTTGCTGGATATTGGGCGCCCAAGGCATGAGGGTTTCCAGTTCTTCATGAGATGGGGACTTCCCAAAGCATGGCAGTTGTACCAGCACATGTTGGAGATAGGCGAACGGCTCAATTCCATTTGTCTTAGCGCTTTCCACCAAGGAGTATACAACGGCGCTGGCCTCGGCACCTTTCGGCGTATCGCAAAACCGCCAGTTCTTTCGTCCTAGGGTAAAGGGCCGGATCGCATTCTCGGCAAGGTTATTGGAGATCGGAACCTCGACCTTATCCAGAAAGGGCGGCTTCTTGTTATACACGACACATCACCTCCCATGTAAGATAGCATTTCATCGCTCGAATCTGGTTTGGATAGTACCAGTATGCCCGCATTTGGGAGGGAAATCTTGCATATTTGTCGTATTTTTTAGGTTGTGAACGAAAATGCAGGGAGCCGTTTTAGCGGTTCCGAAGGCGGCACATGGGAAGGAGCAAAAAGGAACATCCACCAGAAGCTCCGACAACATCACCAGCCACTTCATTTCGTCAAGGGAAGGATACCTCATACGGCAACAGAGTCAAATCGTTTCTGTATTGTCGGAATCCTGTTGAAAAACTTTGCACGCAATGGTACACTATTCCCATATAGAAATGAACGGCAGGTGTATCCCATGAATCTGACTTTAGAGAATATATTCCGCTTTGCCTCATCTCTGTGGAAGGCGGCCCTTCCATATAAGCTCCAAGTCTTTAAGCTGGGAGGCTATGTAATCCTATGCTACATCGGCTGGAAGCTGTGGAAGAAAGCCCTCCGCCCACTGCTGCGAAAAATTCAAAAACCGGAACGTGTCATACTGCTTCTTCTGTCTGCGTGTATGGTACTTGTCCTGCCGCTGAGCTGGTGGGGAGCCTATCTGAATCCTGAGCCGGAGGATTGCTGGTTATTTGAGGGCATCAAAGCCGGATTTGATATTTTGGGCGGAGACAGTGAAGCATTCCGAGCAAATGCGCACCGCGTGCCCTTTATTCCGTCTGTCCCGGCGCTCCCACTGATCCTGTCCTGTGGGGTTCCTCTGCTGACGGTGGCCGCGACGCTGGGACTGCTGTGGAATTATCTGCCCCATCACGTTCCATGGGGTGCGAAGGTCTGGTATCTTTTCTCTGCGCTGGATGTTAACAGCGCCCGCCTGGCGAAAAGTCTCAGCGACGACAGGAGTCTGTGCATTTTCCTGCGAACCCAGCGGGGAGAACCAGACCCGGAGCTGCTGTCAGAATTACGGGATGTCAACTACTTTCTCTATCCTCAGGACGAAAGCCGCTTCCTGCTTTATCCCTGGCGGAGGATCCACAGAATGCGGTTCTTTTTCCTGTCGGATAATTCGGATGAGAATTTCAGCCGTATGTGTTCCTTTTTGGAGAACGTGAAACGGAAACTGCTGTTTGTACCCGAAAGGAACCCATCTAATGAAGAATTCCGACAGGAACTGTATCTGCTGGCGGAAACGGAATCCGCCCCCATGTTGATCGAATATTTGCGGGATATGATGTGTCAAAATGGTCGGAGACTGCCTGTCTTTGCCAGCACGGAGCTTCGGCTGCTGGATCGTTACCGTTCGATTAGCTGTGACCTTCTCAGAAAGCAGCCCCTGCATAGATTCACCTCCGATGGAAAGCTGAATGTGCTGGTGCTCGGCTTTGGACGGGTCGGTCAGGCCTTTTTCAGAGCCGCCTGTTCTCAGGGAATACTCTATCACTGTACCACCGCGTTTACCCTCTGTGATCAGCAGATGGATTCCAAGCTGTCCACATTCTTATCCCAGTGCCCGGAACTGGAAAACCATGTAACCATTCATTCCCGGCAATTCGATGCGGATACCGAGAAGCTGGAGGTACTGGTTCAGGGTACGGACTTCCATTACATTGTGGTGGCATTGGGGGATGACGAGCGGGATATCCGGGTTGCCTCCCGGCTCAAGCGGTTCTACCGCACACGACACTGGGAGGCGCTGTCACGCAAGGAAGGCCAGAGGGATATATCACCCCAGATTTGTGTACATGTGGAAGATGCCATCAAGCAGGAGTATACCCGGCAGCTTTGGCAGACGGAAAAGGATTGGGATCATCCGCTCTTTGTGTTCGGTGGACCTGAGTACACCTTTACCCGGGAGGTTTTGATGCCGGAGAGGCTCTGGAACGCGGCCCGCTGGATTCACCGCCAGCTCAATGGCATAACCGACACCAGTCCCCTGCAATGGAGCGAATATGAACGCCGCTCCTCCGTGGCCTGCGCCGCCCACGCGGAGTATCATGTGGCCTCCGTCTGTACTGGGGATTCGGACGAAACCTACGAAGTGCGGCTCTCCAGATGTACCGCGGAAGAACGGGAAGCGTTCATTGACACAGAGCACAGGCGATGGATGGCCTACGTTTGCAGCGAAGGAATGTGCAAAGCGGATGTCCGCTTGATGGATGCCTACTTTGATGAAATTGGCGGCAGGCACGTTGATACGCTGGGAAAGCTGACGCCCTGTCTGGTGAAAACCAAGGATGCGCTGAACGCTATTTGGGAGTACCTGGAGACCAGCCATCCCGAAAGATATCAGGAAAAGACCCCGTTCCGGGAACGGGATACCTTTCTGGTTATCAACGCGGGCATCATTGCCGGGGGCATTGAAACGGGGGAGTTTTCGGAGAGGGCAGTCAATGAAACCGAGACTGCGTGTGCGCCTGCCGCCGAGGGGTAGGAAATCATTGGCGCTGCCTCCGCTTCCTCTCCCCTCTCCAATCGCAGCCCCAAATCCGTATTCTGTAAATTGTAATATACACAGGAAGTCTAGAATTGTGCAAATATAGCAATGATGATACGTATCATTTATACAAAGTGCGCGATTGCAAGAGAACGCAATCTATGCTATAATATTCAAGCTATCAAATGATAAAAATCGGAAGTAGTCACAACTTCCTGTCGCCGGGAGCGACCTTTGGCAAATCTGAAGCGATATATCTGATTGCCAGGGGTTGCTTTTTTGTCCCCTTTTTAGGGTTTGTCGGTGATATCCTGCCGGTATTTGGGGGTATCGGAAGGGGACTCCGCAAATTCAATCGTTTCCATAGATATTATGCACAAAAAATGAACATTTTTCTTGTTGACAAACTCATTTTTTTGTGTATAATACAATACAAAATATTTTCAACAGGATTTGAGGGATTGATATGGCAAAGACATGGCGCCCTGACTTGTGGGAGCCAATAGATATCGAATTGAAACTACCAGAGAATTACTATGGCCCGAACGAGACAAAATCGTTCTATGATCCGCAGGATCCCAAGCAGGCATATGAAGTGCGCGGTGTCCGCCCGCCTTCCCGGGCAGTCACAAATCCCGAGCGCGATGCCTATTAAGCCACACAAAACCGCCCCGATTGCTTAGCGATTGGGGCGTATGTTTTTTTGCGGATGCGAAATTACACTGATATTCAATTAAAAACTTTCATTCGTAAGAATTGAAGTTTTTAAGGCAATACCGCACAGAAAAAAGTGCCAAATACCGCCAAGTGTGATATAATAAACTTATGGATAAACAGATGACGATTTCCGCATTCAGTGACGAATTGGCGCAGGTGCGGACGAAGAAAAAAGAATTTCTCAGCCAGA
>JALFAD010000039.1 GCA_022772525.1 Clostridiales bacterium | reverse complement strand
CCAAAGCAAAGAAAAACTTCACCATTCCTTAAGCAAACCTTAAACATCAGATGGTTGATTCCGACATGGGAAAACCGTATAATAAGGGAAACAACTATGATAATCGGAGGAAAACGGATATGAAACGGAAACTTGCGGCGGCGCTGGTTTGCGCCCTGTGCCTGACGCTTTCCGCCTGCGGCGGCAGCGGAACGGCGGTATATGTGCAGTCGGTGGAGCGGCTGGCGGCAATGGGCGGTATCGCCCCCGGCAATCGGTTCCTGGGACTGGTGGTATCCGAGCATACGGCGGAGGTTACCCGGGACGCGGATAAGACCATTCAGGAATTGCTTGTCAAGGAAGGCGACGACGTAAAGGAGGGCCAGCCCCTCTTCCGCTATGATACCGAAGAATTACAGCTGAATCTGGACAAGAAAAATCTGGAGCTTGAGCAGCTGAAAAGCAGCATTGAGAGCTGCAAGGAAAAAATCAAGTCTCTGGAGCGGGAGCGCAGCGGTCTTTCCGGCACCGCCAAGCTGCAATACACTGTGGAGATTCAGTCCGCACAGGTGGACCAGAAGGAAGCGGAGCTGAAGCTGAAGACCAAGGAGGACGAGGTGAAGAAGGCGCAGGAGCTGCTGGACAACTCCACCGTCACTTCTCCCATCACCGGACGGGTGCAGAAAATCAACGAAAATGACACCACTGCCTCCGACGGCAAGCCAGCCGCCTACATCACCATCCAGCAGTCCGGCGCCTACCGGGTCAAGGGTGTGCTGGGCGAATTGCAGCGGGGCAGCCTGAAGGAGGGCGACCGGGTGAAGCTGGTGCCCCGGACGGAGGAGAACACGGCTTGGACGGGCACCGTCACGCTGGTGGACTACGAAAATCCCACTCAGGGCAGCGACACTGACCGGTATTCCGGAATGTCCAGCGACGAAATGACCAGCGCCAGCCGGTACCCCTTCTATGTGGAGCTGGACTCCACCGATGGCCTGATGCTGGGCCAGCACCTGTACATCGAGCTGGACACCGGCACCGATGCCCCCGGCGTGGGTATCAGCGGCACGTTCCTGTGCTACAACGAGGACGGCTCCGCCTACGTCTGGGCGGAAAAGGGCGGCAAGCTGGAAAAACGTGCGGTGACGCTGGGAGACTATGATCCCATGACTGACGTGCAAAAAATCACGGAAGGTCTTTCCTTGGAAGATTACATTGCCTACCCGGACCCGGAACTGTGTAGAAGCGGCGCGCCCACTACCCACGACCAGCCGGTTGTCGAAACCGAGCCGGTGATGGAACCGGCGGTGGAGGAAGGCGGTGGGATGTAATGCCCATTCTGGAACTGAAGGACATCTGCAAGGACTACCAGCAGGGCCGGGAGCCTGTGCGGGTGCTGAAGAATATCAATCTGACAGTGGAAAAGGGCGATTACCTTGCCATCATGGGCCCCTCCGGCTCTGGCAAGACCACCCTGATGAACATTATCGGCTGTCTGGACGTGCCCACCTCGGGCAGTTACACTCTGGAGGGCCGGGATTTGAAGGATTTAAGTGACGACGACCTGGCGGAGGTGCGCAATAAGCACATCGGCTTCGTGTTCCAGTCCTTCCATCTGCTTCCCAAAATGGATGCCCTGGACAACGTGGCCCTGCCCCTGCTGTATGCCGACGTGCCGCTAAAAGAGCGGCGGGCCCGGGCGGAGGAAGCCCTGAAAGCGGTGGGCCTGGGGGAGCGAATTCACTTTCTGCCCAACCAGCTGTCCGGCGGACAGTGCCAGCGGGTGGCTATTGCCCGGGCCATCGTGGGCAATCCGGAGCTGCTGCTGGCGGACGAGCCCACCGGCGCGCTGGATACCAAGGCGGGCAATCAGATCATGGAGATTTTCCGCCGTCTCAGCGGCGAGGGCATGACCATCATCATGATTACCCATGAACCCTCCATCGCCGCCTGTGCGGACAAAACCTTCCGCATTCTGGACGGCGAGCTGCGTACTCAGGAGGAGAACAATGAGGAAACTTAACGTGAAGCTGACGGGCAAGGCGAAAAAAGTCGTGATTTCCGTCAGCGCGGGGGTGGCTGCTGCCGCCATTGTCGCGGGAATCGTGTTCGGCCTGCGGGGCCGGGGGGAGCCGGTAGGCGTGTACCCCTTTACCATGGTGGGCATGACGGAGTTCTGGGGCGACAATCAGGAGAGCTATGGCCCCGTCACCACCGACCGGATTCAGACCGTGTTTTTGTCCGACACCCAGACCGTCACCGAGGTGCTGGTGAAGGAAGGGGACACGGTGAAAAAGGGCGATGTGCTCATGACCTATGACACAACGCTTTCGGAACTGGAGCTGGAGCGCAAGCGGCTGGACGTGGAGAAGGCCAAATTGCAGGTGAAGGAAGCGGAGGAGGAGCTGGCCCGCATCAACAAGCTGGAGCCAATGGGAGATGTGGATATCG
>JALFAD010000034.1 GCA_022772525.1 Clostridiales bacterium | reverse complement strand
ATGGAGCGGGGAAATCCACCTTGATGAAGATCCTGTGCGGCATCTATACGAAGACATCGGGAGAGATCCGCATCAACGGCAAGCCGGTGGAGATCCAGACGCCCTCGGATTCCAAGGCCCTGGGCGTGGCTATGATCCATCAGGAGCTGTCTGCTTTTCGGGCGTTGACGGTTTCAGCCAACATGTTTATGAACCGGGAATTTATGAAGGGTCCGGTTATTGACGAGGCAAAGATGAACGCTGAAACCGAAA
The DNA here is from genome assembly GCA_022772525.1 of Clostridiales bacterium. GTDB lineage: Bacteria > Bacillota > Clostridia > Oscillospirales > Oscillospiraceae > Faecousia. The sequence continues at coordinate 12,242 of JALFAD010000034.1, read as the reverse complement.
AGGTGCTCCAGGATCTGAGCATCAGTATTAACCCCAAAATGAAAATGGAAAGGTTGAGCGTTGCGGAAATGCAGCTTGTGGAAATCGCGAAAGCGGTCTCTACAGACGCGGATATCATCATTATGGATGAGCCCACCTCTGCGCTGACAGAAGCCGAAGTTTCCAACCTGTACAAAACAGTCAATGATATGCCATACTTGTTCGTGAAGAGTTCAGTTGCCTTGAATTTATCATGAACAGGGACACGATCAACTGGATTCTGAAAAAACTGAATACAGGAGGTCGAATATGGAGCATTTACCAAAGAAAATCCATCAAAACGGCATCAGCTACACGCTGGTGGGAGACTACTACATCCCCGATCTGGAGCTGCCGGAGGAAAGCCGCCCCATTGGGCGGTGGGGCCGGATGCACAAGGCGTTTCTGCAAGAACACCGGCCCGGCCAGTACAATGCACTGCTTCTGTCGGAAAAACTCTGGACATATCTTGCTGACCTGAACGAACAGGCCGCTGACCGGCTGGCGTGTATTGTCTCGCAGATGCAGGAGGCAGAGGGTGTCACCGAGGAACTGAAAGCCCGTGACCAGCTTGCGTGGGTCGGGGGCATGAACAGCATCCGCAGCCGGGCAGAGGAAATCATCCTGTCTGAGATGATTTTTGTCTGAGGGAGGTGGGCGCATGATTCTGGAAGAAATGTATAACGGCAGATTTTATCCCTGTGAAACGGTGGTCGCTGATTCATCGAGGTTCAAGCAGGCAGTCAAAGCCAGTGCCGCCCTGATGGACACTTTATCTGAGCGTCTGAGCAAAGAGGACTATGCACTGGTTGAAGAACTGCGGGAGCAGGTGGCAATCGCTCAATGTGAGGAAAACGAAAGCCACTTCAAATACGGCTTTTCGGCGGGGCTGCTTGTCCAGCAGGAAGCCCATGCGCAGATGTCGCAGAAAAACAAAGAATAGCATCTTCAATAGTGGCTGTTCCCAAACTGGGAACAACCACCACAACAGAATACAGCTTCATGAAAGCCATTTGCCAATCAACCGGCGGATGGCTTTTTTGCCGCTCCCGGATATGGAAATTTTACTTCCGCTTACGTCTGGCCTTGCGGTTGGGCGGGATGGGGCTGGCCTTTCCTCTCATATTGTTGGGGTTTTTGAGCTGCTTGGACAGGCTCAGTATCCGCAGGAACGCCGAGAAATCCTCCGAGGAAATCTTCTCAAAGGGTATCTGCAACTTATCGCAGAACTCGTGGATCAGCATCTCTATATCGCTGCCCTGTCCTATGGCCTGCTCAAATTTTTCCTTTACATCATCCAGCGTGGGCTGCGGGTCGGCGGTGGTCTTGTCCTTGCGGTGTGCTTCCCGGATGTCCCGGACGATGCTGTCCAGATCATCGTGCATGACATGGCTGTAAAAATCGCTTTCCTGCACCTGCCCCAGTTCCAGCGTCCGCATATAGAGGTCATCTTCTCCGGGCGCATATTTGCTCATGACGGTCTGCCGGGTGGCCTCCAACACCAGATTCATCTGCTCCACCCGCATATTGGCAATCTGGTCGATGCAGATTTCCATATCTATCATCAGCCGCCGGAAATTCGGGTGGGTAGCCAGTTCGCAGAGAAGCCGGTTGTTAATCTTGCCGCTGCTCAAAAGTTCCACCATATCATCACTCAGATGCAGAGATTGAAGTTCTGTGTTTGGGTGATTTTTATTTTCCGTCAGCCCCATCAGATAGTCGGTGGACACGCCGTAAAAGTCCGCCAGCGTTGCAATCGCAAACGGGCTGATGTCCTTGTAGTCATCGGTTTCGTATTTTCCCAGCGCGGATTTAGACAGGCCGGTCTGCTCCGCCAGTTGTTCCAGCGTCAGGTGCTTGTCCACCACCCGCAGGTCTTTGAGCCGCTCCGGGATTGTCAGCTTTGCGTACATCCAAAGCCCCCTCTCTCGTTATCGTTTTTCAGTGATTACACCCATTATAGCACGATTCCATAAGCGTGGAAATATACGGATTTCGGGCGTTTTTCCGACGTTTTGGATATACGGGAAAGGGCCTATTTTTTCGGTAGACTGGTTCTTGTAGACAGGCACAGAACCTTGAAAATCGAATGACCGGCTGCAAGGGGTATGGCCTTCGGGGAAGTGACGCCAGGACAGAAATCGAGCGCACCAAAGAGGCCGATACGCCGGGAGAAATTCCGGGCAGGAGCGGCTTGCAGGCAGACCGGCGGACAGGAAACAAGTTTATCATGCGGGGCGCATGGCCCCGCAGCAAAGAAATGGAGGAAATCATTATGACACTGAGTATGAAAGAAAAGAAGATTCTCTACGCTTACGGCTGTCCCAGCCACCACAATACGGTGACACGGCTGAAATGGCTGACGGCCCTGACGGTTGACCCGGAGGCCAAACGCCGGATGCTGGGGCTGGCCCGGAAGGTGGAGACGGAGGTGGAAGAAAGCTGGTACGAGGATTTTTACCACCATCTGCGCATGGAGATGGACGAGTACCGCCGTCTCAAGCGCAGCCTGCGTGTGCTGAAATCTTACACCGAGTATGAGGAGGATTTATATGAGGAAGCTGTCTAAGTATGAGAAAGAAACCATCATCAACTGGAACGAGGCGGAGAACCTTGCCAGCGTCTACACCTTCAACGCCAGCTTGAAGCGCAGGTTGGCTGATTTCAGCCGGAAGTATCCGCTGCTGTGCCGGTTGGAGCGCAGTACGCCGGAGGGCAGCGTGACCTATGTGCTGGACAAGTCCCGGCTGTCGATCCGGCTTGTGCCGCCGTACAGCGAAGAACGGAAAGCCGCAGCAAGGGAGTATGCAAAAGAACATGGCTTTCAAGTGGTAGGGGCGGGAGAAAAAATCGCCTGAAATCGGGGGATTTACGGAAAAAATAGCGGGTCTGCACTTGCTGTTTTGACCGGCAATCCCCACAGGCGTATTCCGTATCCACTTCCCGCCTATGGGCGCAAATGTGCGGATACGGAGCCGGTGAAACTGGCAAAAACCGCTCCTGCGGTGGAAGCCAGCTTCGCCGGTGCGGGAGTACAGAGGGCAGCCAGCCCTTTGTGCCGGGGTGCAGGGGCGGCAGCGCACTGCTGGGGTCAAGGGGCAACGCCCATTGGCAGGTTAAGGGCGGCAGCCATTATCGGGTCAAGGACGAAGTGCCTTGGCGGGTTGAGGGCAGCCGCCCCATCGGGTCAAGGGCGAAGCGCCTTGCCCAGGGAAAGTTGATGCCTGCGTCAACTTATACTGGGTATTACCTGACGCAGACTTTCGCAGGATTTGCGGCTTCGCCGCCCTTCCCCGGCCCTGGAACATCTTCGCAGGAAGGAGGGAAAATGTTTGAAACTGACACGACACAACGGGCGCTCCGGCAAACATGGCACCTACAATCCCCGTCACAATGACCGCCGGTTCGATGTGGAGAACAGCGAACACATTGACGCAGAACGGGCAAGGCAGAACGTGTACTGGGACTGCTACCGGGGCTTCACGACACACGAGTTCCGGGAAAACCCGGAACAGCCGGATTTCAGCTTTGAGGAAATTGAGCGGATGTACTACTACGAGCATTATTCTGACCATGTGGAGGCGCAGAACGCCCGGAATGAGAAAACCCGGCACACGGAGCGCAACCGCACCGTGGAGGACTTGCTGAAAAACAACAAGACCTGCCCGGAAGAAAGCATCTACCAGATCGGCACGATGGGAGAATCCGTCCCGCCGGATACGCTCTTTTCCATCGTCAATGAATTTTATGAGGAATTTGAGCGCCGCTTTGGTTCCCATATCCACATCTTAGACTGGGCACTCCATCTGGACGAGGGGACGCCCCACATCCATGAGCGGCACGTCTTTGACTGTGAGAACCGCTACGGGGAACTGTGTCCCCAGCAGGAAAAAGCGCTGGAAGAACTGGGCATCCCTCTTCCCAACCCGGAGAAGCCCAAAGGCCGGAACAACAACCGCAAGCAGACCTTTGATGCGGTCTGCCGGACGATCCTGTTTGACATTGCCAGACGGCATGGGCTGCATCTGGATCAGGAGCCGTCCTACGGAGGGCGGGACTATCTGGAAAAACAGGATTATATCCTGATGAAGCAGAAGGAGCAGCTTGCGGCGCAGGAGCAGAAGCTGGAAGAACTGACGCTCAAAATCGAGGACGTGGAGACGCTGTTAGATGATGTTTCCGATGCGGCCTATGACAAGGCGGTAGAGGTCGTGACCGATACCGTCCGGCAGGAGACACACAAGGAAGATATTCGTCTGGTGGAAGAATCGAAAAAATGGGTGCTTTCGCCGGAGCGCAAGGCCCCAAAGAAGGAACGTGAGTATGCCGCTGAGCGTCTGGATGGGGTCATTACCAAAATCAAAAACGCCATGCAGCACGCTCTGGCAAAAATCCAGCGGACTCTGATGCAGCCGGAAGTCAAGCAGGCCGGGAAGGAGCAGGTCAAGAAGAAAGCCAAAGAATCCATTATGGATATGCTGGCAAAGGCAAAGCAAAGCGCTGACCGGGATAACCGGGAGCGTTGGGAACGGGAGGGGCGGATTGCCCCTACAAAGAAACAGGATATGGAGTTGTAAGGTATCTGATTTCCTGCGGAAACCGGGTGCCTTTTTCTCTGTCTGGAGGTGAGAAAATCGAATGTGTTTGAAGCGGTAAAGCAGGCTGTCCCCACAAGGCAGGCTGCGGAGTTTTACGGGGTGCAGGTCGGCAGGAATGGGATGGCCTGCTGTCCCTTCCATGATGACAAACATCCCAGCATGAAGGTTGACCGCCGGTTCCACTGCTTCGGCTGTCAGGCGGACGGGGATGTGATTGATTTTACCGCCCGTCTGTTCGGGCTGAACAAGAAAGAGGCGGCCTTGAAGCTGGCGGAGGATTTCTCTGTCCGCTATGACGCCAAAGGCCATGACCCGCCCCGCAGGAGGCCGGTCAAGAGAAAAATCAGCGAGGAACTGCGCTACCGGCAGGCGGAACAAAAATGTTTCCGGGTGCTGTGCGATTACCTGCACCTGCTGGAACGCTGGGAAAAGGAATATGCCCCGCAGACGCCGGAGGAAATATGGAACCCGCTGTTTGTGGAGGCACTGCAAAAGAAACCGTACACGGAGTATCTGCTGGATATTCTACTGTCCGGCAGCATGGAGGAACGTGCCTGTGTGGTCGCTGAGTATGGAAAAGAGGTGAGGAAGATTGAGCAGCGAATATCAGAGTTTACCGCCAGCCACCCGGCAGGCCGCCATGAGCGCAGCCGAAGCCTTAGCGCCGGAGCAGAGCGTTGACGAAGTGCGGGAAAGCCTCTCTGTCACGGAAAAGGGCCAGCCCGCCAACACCATCGGCAACTGCCGGACAGTGTTCTGCCATGACCCGCTGCTGCGGGACGCCATCCGGCTGAACCTCCTGACTGACCGGGTGGACATCGTGCGGGATTTGGGCTGGCGCAGGAACACCAGCGCCCTGACGGATACGGACGTGAAATATCTGCTTCTCTATTTTGAGCAGAACTACGGCTTAACCAGCGAGAAGAAAATGACGGCGGCCCTGTCCATCGTGGCGAATGAGAACTGCTACCATCCCATACAGGACGTGCTGAACGGCCTTGTGTGGGACGGGACGCCCCGCATCCGCTCCTGTCTCCATCACTTCTTAGGTGCGGAGGTCAGCGACTATGTGGAGGAAATGTTAAAACACTTCCTGCTGGGCGCTATCCGGCGGGTGTTTTCTCCCGGCTCCAAATACGAGGAAATGCTCTGTTTGGTGGGCGGACAGGGGGCTGGCAAGTCCAGCTTCTTCCGCCTGCTGGCGATCCGGGACGAGTGGTTCTCCGATGACCTGAAAAAACTGGACGATGACCGGGTGTTTTTGAAGCTGCAAGGCCACTGGATCATCGAGATGTCGGAGATGCTGGCTACCAGCAGCGCCAAAAGCATTGAGGAAATCCGCTCGTTTATCAGCCGCCAGAAGGAAACCTACCGGACACCCTACGAGGCTCAGCCCAAAGACCGGCTGCGGCAGTGCGTGTTCGGCGGTTCTTCCAACACGCTGGACTTCCTGCCCCTTGACCGGGCCGGGAACCGGCGTTTCCTTCCCATCATGATTTACCCGGAGAATGCGGAGGTTCACATTTTGGAGGACGAGGACGCTTCCAGAGCCTACCTGTTGCAGGTCTGGGCAGAGGCCATGACGGTTTACCGCAGCGGTCACTATTCCATGAAATTCAGCAAGTCCATCCAGCGGCAGCTTGTGGAGGTGCAGAAGGATTTCATGCCGGAGGACACGGAGGCCGGGCAGATACAGGGCTTTCTGGAACACTACACCGGCAGCATGGTCTGCTCCAAACAGCTTTTCAGGGAGGCGCTGGGCCACACCTATGACGAACCGAAGCGGTGGCAGCTTCACAATATCAACGAAATCATGAACACCGTGGTGACGGGCTGGAAGCCATTCTCCAATCCGAGGATGTTCGCCGGATACGGCAGGCAGAAGGGCTGGGAACGGGACGTTTCCGGCAACGAACTGCCCGGCAACGAAGATGGATTTGTGGAACTGAGCGAGGAAGAATGCCGCCAGTTAGAGCTTCCGAAGGAGTGGATCGCCTGAAAACGGCGGTCTGTTGCCGGGATGGTTGCCGCTTGGTTGCCGGGTTCGTTGCCGGGGATTTTCCGGTCTGGATACGGAAAAAGCCTGTAAATAAGGCATTTTCTAATATCTATCTCTATCTCCGGCAACGAAAGCAACGAGATTTTTCAAGAAAATTCACAAAGTAAGATTTACAGGCCAGACGGTAGTTTACAGGTTTTCAGAGGTTCGTTGCCGGACTTCGTTGCCGGTGCTGCCGTCCGGCCTGTCTCTCTATGGAGGTAGCCTATGGAAAAAAGCAAGCAGCAAAAAAATAAAGTCCGTTTTGTGGTGGTACGGGAGTTCTCCGGGGAGAAGTCCATGCGGGAAGCCTTTGAGCAGCTCATTGAGCGCCAGACCTGTGAACACTTCGAGGAATGGCGTCATCAGCGGGAAATGGCAGAAAAAGCTGCGTAAAAACGGTTGATTCAGGGACAGGGACATGGTACTATAATGGTATCGTGTCCCTGTTCATAGAAGGAGAACGCTATGAGCAGGAAGAAACAAGTCTATGAGAAAATCACCGCTCTCTACTGCCGTATTTCTTTGGATGACGGCGGCGACAATGAGAGTATGAGCATCAGCAACCAGAAACTCATGCTCCGGGACTTCGCAGAAAAGCATGGGATGTTCCAGTATGAGTATTATGTGGATGACGGCTATACGGGCCGCAATTTCAACCGTCCCTCGTTCCAGCGCATGATCGCTGACATTGAGGCGGGGAAAATCGGCTGCGTCATCACGAAAGACCTATCGAGGCTCGGCAGGAATTATATCGAAGCTGGAAGCTATATCGAAATCTTTTTCCCCAAACACAATGTGCGCTATATCGCCGTCACGGACGGCGTGGACAGCCTGACCCGTCAGGAAATGGACATCACGCCTTTTAAGAATATCCTGAACGATATGTACAGCCGGGATATTTCCAAAAAGGTGCTGGCGGGACGCATGACCCGTTCCCGGCAGGGAAAGTTTTGCGGCGGGCAGCCGCCTCTTGGCCTGATGCGTGACCCGGAGGACAAAGGGCATCTGATCCTTGACCCGGAAACAGCGCCGGTGATCCGAAAAATTTATGATATGGCACTGGACGGCTGGGGCTGTATGCGGATCGCAAAGCAGCTCATGGATGATAAAATCCCCATCACCAGAGTAAAAAGCAATACAGAATGTGATGTGAACTACTATTCATGGGGGAGCGCAAGGATAAGCCATATCCTGAGAAATCCCTTTTATAAAGGCGCACATCTTGTCTGCCGGACACACCAGAAAGGCATCCGCTCCAACACTTATGACATTATCCCCCGTGAAGATTGGGAGGTCATTGAGGGCTGCCATGAGGCCATTGTGACGCCGGAGGAATGGGAACAGGTGCAGGAAATCATTGACCGCAGGCCAACCATCATGAAAGGCAACGCCTGCCCCTTCTACAACCTGTTCCACGGTCTGGTCTACTGCGCCACCTGCGGGAAGTCCATGCAGGTGCGGTATGAAAAGGTCGGCAGAACCGGGAAGAACCGGTTCACCGGCGAAATGCGGGAGCCGATTGACAGGGCATACTATATTTGCCAGACTTACAACCGGCTGGGCAAGAACGCCTGTACCAGCCACAAGATTGAAGCAAGGGATTTGTATAATCTGCTGCTGAAGGATATTCAGGAATTGGCGGCGCAGGCCATGAAGGACGCCGATGCGTTCTACCAGCGGCTCAGCCGCCGGATGGAGCGCCGGTATCTGGTGGACGCTTCTCAGACAGAGAAGGAACGCCAGCGGCTGGAAGCCCGAAATCAGGAAATTGACGGAATGTTTTTAAGCCTGTACACCGATAAGGCCAAAGGCATCCTGACCGAGCAGCGGTTTGTGAAGCTGACGGCGGCGCTGGAACAGGAGCAGGAATCCAACCAGAAACGTCTGCATGACTTGGCGATGATGCAGAGCCGGGCTGATGCTCAGGAGGGCGAAGTCCGTACCTTCATCAAGGAAATCCGGCGCTATGCCACTATCGAGGAACTGGATGAAGCGGTGCTGAACCGGCTCATCAGCCGGATTCTGATCGGCGAAGTCAAAAAGGTGGACGGCCAGAAGGTGCAAGAAGTCAGAATTGTTTATAACTTTGTTGGGGAAATCCCGGAAATTGCAGCATAAAGACAGCGAAGCCCTCCCTATGTAGGGGAGGGCTAATTATATACTAAATCACAAAACGGAAATTCCTGACAAATATGGGAAATTGATATAAAATCCAAAAAGAGTTGACAAAGGATATTCCTATATAGTATAATCCTGAATGAAATCAAGCAAGGAGGTTTCTACAATGAACAAAATCAATATCAGCAATGCGCCTGCTTACACTTCTCCCAATTCCATGACTCTGATCTGTACAGAGAAACCGGATGGCAGCACCAATCTTGCGACTCTGGCATTCTGGGCTTTTGCGTCCACCAATCCCGGAAAGATCATGTTCTCCCTGAACAAAGGGGCTTACAGTCTGGAACTGCTGGCTGAGAAAAAAGAAGTTGTTCTCGCCATTCCCGGAGTTGAACTGACCGGCGCTCTGATTGGCTGTGGCACCTGCTCCGGACGTGATACGGATAAGGCTGCTAAGGTTGGTCTGACGATGCAGGAAGTGGAGGGCACAAATATCAAGGCTCCTGTTCCTTGCAAGCTGCTCATTCATGCGACTGTTGCCCAGACGATGGATGCGGACGATCATGTTGTCCACCTCTGCGATGTCAAGGGTGTTTACGGCGATGAAGATGTGAATGCAGTATTTGGCTGGAAAGGTTACGCTGAATTTGCGGCTGCGCAGCAGAAATAAGAAAGGACAAGGCGGCTGTCTGCGGATAGCCGCCTTGCGGTTTGAGGTGGCAATATGAAAACACAAGGCGGATTTTTGATAACCCGGATCAAACAGGTCGGAGGACGTGTTTTTGAACGCATATTGAGCGAAAAAAACATTGATGCTTTTAATGGCTCCCAGGGAAGGATTCTATATATCCTCTGGCAGAAGGATGGCGTTCCCATCAGTGAGCTGTCAAAGGAGACCGGTCTTGCCACGACCACGCTGACCAGTATGCTTGACCGCATGGAGGCGGCAAATCTGATTTATCGGGATCGCGGCGACAAAGACCGTAGAAAGATTCTCATTTTTCTTACAGAAGAAGCCAAAGGTCTGGAACAAGAATATAATGAAGTAACAGAAGAAATCAGCAACATTTACTATAAGGGATTTTCTGAGGAAGAAATCGAGCAGTTGGAGAACTATCTCCACCGCATCCTGAAAAATGTGGAGGGTGTTCTCTGATGAGCGTCTGCATTAAGGACAATATTCAAAACATGAATCTGGTCATCGGCTGTACCGTAGGCTGTTCCTACTGTTATGCCCGAAATAATGTAAAGCGTTACCATATGATTGATGACTTCAGCAAGCCGGAGTTTTTTCCGAATAAGCTGCGGCTGATGGAAAAGAAGCGCCCGCAGAATTTCCTGCTGACTGGCATGAGCGATTTGGCGGGATGGCAGCCGGAGTGGCGGGATAAGGTATTCGCAAAGATTCGGGAAAACCCGCAGCATCAATTCCTGTTTTTGTCAAAGCGCCCCGACCTACTGGATTTTGAGACAGACTTGGAAAACGCATGGTTTGGAGTCACTGTCACAAGAAAATCAGAGTTGTGGCGCATCGACACACTTAAGGCCAATATCCGGGCAAAGCACTATCACGTTACCTTTGAGCCATTGTTTGACGATCCGGGCAAAGTGGATCTCTCCGGTATCAGCTGGATCGTGGTCGGGACGATGACCGGGGCGCAAAGCAAAAAAATACGAACAGTTCCGGCATGGGCGTATTCCCTTGTGAAACAGGCCCATGCTCTCGGCATCCCTGCTTTTATGAAAGAAGATCTTGTTCCCATCGTGGGCGAGGCAAACATGGTACAGGAATTCCCGGAAGCGTTCAATCAAGTATTGGAGATACAGAGAAAATGGCAAAAGTAGAGATGAACGGTATCCTTATTGGAGAAGTCGAGACAAAGAATATCATGACGAAATCCAGCCTGCCGGTGGGCGGTTATTCGGTCAATCCTTATGTGGGCTGCACCCATGCCTGCAAATACTGCTATGCGTCTTTTATGAAGCGGTTTACCGGGCACATGGAGGAATGGGGCACGTTCCTTGATGTGAAGCATTGGCCGAAGATTAAAAACCCAAAGAAATTTGCCGGACAGCGTATTGTGATCGGCTCCGTGACGGACGGCTACAATCCGCAGGAGGAACAGTTCGGCAATACCAGAAAACTGCTGGAACAGCTTCGAGGCAGTGGCGCAGATATTTTAATCTGCACAAAATCCGATCTTGTGGTTCGTGACATTGATCTGCTGAAGGAGCTGGGACAGGTCACGGTATCGTGGTCGATCAATACGCTCGATGAGGATTTCAAAGATGATATGGACAATGCTGTAAGCATCAAACGGCGGCTTGAGGCTATGAAGCAGGTTTACGATGCAGGCATCCGCACCGTCTGTTTTGTTGCGCCGGTTTTTCCGGGCATCACGGATTTTGAGGCGATTTTTGAGCGAGTGAAGGGTCAGTGTGACCTGTTTTGGCTGGAAAACCTGAACCTACGAGGCAGCTTCAAAAAGACGATTATGGATTATATAGCAGAGAAACATTTTGACCTTGTGCCGCTTTATGATGAAATCTATAACAAACACAACCGCAGTTATTTCAAAGCTCTGGAGGAAAAAGCCAAAGAAATGGCAAGGAAATATGACTGCCTCTTTGTTGATAATGAAATGCCCTACGGCAGAGTACCGCAGGGACATCCGGTCATCGTAGATTATTTCTATCATGAGGAAGTCCGGGGAACAAAGAATACAGGAAAGCGGAACAAGTGACACATTCAATAATATGGTTTTAAGAGCATCGCTTCGGCGGTGCTTGTCTTATGGCCTTTTGGCGATGATTTTATGGATACGCTGAAAGGCAAACAAATTATAGTTCGTATCACATATATCCCCTCTTCTTTTAATGGAGAGGGGATATTTTTTGCCCTTTTTTGAATTCATCACTTGACATTGTGGCAAAGAGCTGCTGACCCCTGACGAGGTGCGGAAGCTGGACAACCGCTATGCGCTGCTGTTCATCCGCGGCGCAAGCCCGGTCATGGATGAAAAGTATGATCTCATGCACCATCCAGCGATCTCACACAGTTCCCTCGGCGGCGCAGCGCCCTACATTCATCATGGAACAAAACCGCCCGTTTACACCGGCCGCCCGCTGCTTCGTGTGGGCGGCACAGAAAATTCGAATCCATTGAAGGGGGAATTTCATTGAAGAAACCATTTGAATCCAAAGCAAAACGGCTCTACTCGATCTGCGCCAGCGTGTTTTTCATGCTGGCGGTTTTTGTTATCCCGGCGTTCGCGGCAGACGGCGATCCGCTTGCCGTTGTCAATAACCTGAGCGACTTCATTTTCTCGCTCATTCGCGCGGTCGGCTTGATCCTGCTCGGCTTTGGCATTTTGCAGGTTGGCCTGTCTCTCAAGTCGCACGATCCGTCGCAACGCGCGAACGGCATCCTGACTGTTGCTGGCGGTATCGTCATTACATTCACCAAG
>JALFAD010000016.1 GCA_022772525.1 Clostridiales bacterium | reverse complement strand
CTCGTCCTCATACACCGCGCGGTGGAAGTTCTGCTTTTTCCGTTTACACCGGCGCGGCTGCTCATATTCTACATATTCTTCCTCGTCTTCCTCGTCACCGTAGAGGATGTCCTCCAGCTCTTCATCCAGCAGCTCGTCCTCCATCCAGTGCAGGCTTTTGCGGGGATTGTCAAACATGGTATATCCCTCCTTTTTGGGCTATTTTATCTGATTTTCATAGGAAAGTAAAGAAAGAAAAGCTGTCATTGCGAACCAGTGACGTCGGTCACTTACTTCGCAATGACAGCATAATGCTTATTTTGCGTATTCCACGGCCTTGGTTTCCCGGATGACGTTGACCTTGATCTGACCGGGGTATTCCAGCTCAGCCTCGATCTTCTTGGCTACATCCCGGGCAAGCAGGATCATGTTGTCCTCGGACACCACCTCGGGCTTGACCATGATGCGGACTTCCCGGCCTGCCTGAATGGCGTAGGCCTTCTCCACGCCGGGATAGGAGCCGGTGAGCTCCTCCAGCTTCTGCAGACGGCGGATATAGTTCTCCACGTTCTCACGGCGGGCGCCGGGACGGGCGGCGGAGATGGCATCGGCAGCCTGCACCAGCACGGCAATGACGGTCTTCGGCTCCACGTCGCCGTGGTGGGCCTCGATGGCGTTGACAATGACGGGATTCTCCTTATACTTCCGGGCCAGATCGGCACCCAGCTGCACATGGCTGCCCTCCACCTCATGGTCGATGGACTTGCCCAGATCGTGCAGAAGACCTGCCCGCTTTGCCATGGCTACATCCACGCCCAGCTCGGCAGCCATGAGCCCGGCGATGTGGGCCACCTCGATGGAGTGATTCAGCACGTTCTGGCCATAAGAAGTACGGTACTTCTGACGGCCCAGAATCTTCACCAGTTCGGGGTTCAGATTGTGGACGCCGGTTTCGTAGCAGGCCCGCTCGCCTTCCTCCCGGATGGTGCGGTCCACTTCCTTCCGGGCCTTTTCCACCATGTCCTCGATGCGGGTGGGGTGGATTCTGCCGTCCACAATCAGCTTCTCCAGCGCCAGCCGGGCAACCTCCCGTCGGACTGGATCGAAGCTGGAAACAGTGATCGCTTCGGGGGTATCGTCGATAATCAGGTCGACGCCGGTGATGGTTTCCAGCGTGCGGATGTTCCGACCCTCCCGGCCGATGATCCGGCCCTTCATCTCGTCGTTGGGCAGGGTGACCACGGAAACGGTGGTCTCGGCGGCGTGATCGGCGGCGCAGCGCTGAATGGCGGTGGCAATGATCTCCCGGCCTTTCTCCTCGGCCTCGTCCTTGAGCTGCTGCTCGATCTCCTTGATCTTCATGGCAGCCTCGTGGCGAACCTCGTCCTCCACGCTCTTAAGAAGATATTCCTTGGCCTGATCCTGAGTCAGCTCAGAGATTTTTTCCAGCTGCTCCAGCTGCTCCTGACGGACCGCGTCCACCTGAGCCTGGGTCTCGGCGACCTTCTGGAGCTTCTTCGCCAGCTCCTCTTCCTTGCGCTCAAAGGCTTCGGTCTTCTTGTCGAGGGTGGCTTCCTTCTGTTCCAAACGGCGCTCCTGCTTGCTCAGCTCGGCGCGGCGCTCCTTGACTTCCTTTTCGTACTCTGTGCGAGATTTATGGATTTCGTCCTTGGCCTCCAGAAGCATTTCCTTCTTGCGGTTTTCACCGGAACGGATGGCTTCGTTAATCAGGCGGGTGGCTTCCGTTTCCGCGGAGCCGATCTCCCGCTCGGCGACCTTCTTGCGGTAGGCAATACCAATGCCGAAGCCCACAGCCAGGCACGCCAGCAGACCCAGAACGGTAAGAATGATCTGTACCCATTCCATAAATTTGCTGCACACCTCCTTCTAAAATAGTAGGCGCAGAAGGGGTGGCGCTTATACCCATGTGAAAAACGTGCGTAACAACCGACCGGGGAACAGCCCCGGGAAATTGAAAAAGCAAAACGCCAGCAATGGGCGTAAAACGCATACCCCGGCTAAGCCGGATAAAAATGAAACGCATCCGGGATGTATCCCGGGAGCGTACACCATACCTAGCTTATTTTACAAGCACCCTGCCGGAATGTCAAGGGTAAAAATGATTGAAATTGTACAATTTGCCACGAATCCCGCCGGCTCTCCTTTTCATTGACATTTCCCCGGCCCCGTGGTATAGTAAAAGTCAACGCGGGCATGATGGAACTGGCAGACATGCAGGATTTAGGTTCCTGTGCTTTCAGCGTTGGGGTTCAAATCCCCATGCCCGCACCAAAGAGGCAGCACTCCGATTGGGGGTGCTGTCTCTTTGCAAAAGGGTGAATTGGAACCATTCCAAATGGAAACGTCCGGTGGACGTTTCCGGCTGCCAGTTCAAAAACTGGCAGCTTCCTTTCGTTCCCGCTTTGCGGGAACGGCAATCAAATCCCCATGCCCGCACCATGAAAAAAGTCACCTTTGTTTTTCGGCAAAGGTGACTTTTGTTTCCTATTGTCCGCGTTCCGATTCGGACGCCAGATTCTGATAAATCTTTTCTTGCAGCGTCCGGCCGACGGGATAGGACAGGACGCCGGCGGCGATTCCTGTCACCCAGACATACTTCCATCCAATCAGCAGGCCGGTAAGGAGCATCGCGGCTGCCGCGATGAGCCAGTAGAACCCCCGCATCCTGCCGCTTCTTTTGTTGACCGCGTCCAGGATGCCCTCCGCCGCCGATTCGTGGGGCGCGTTCTCGATAAATTCCGCCGCGCCGGCAGGGCCCGGGCAGCTGCGGAAATCTAAGCTGCACTGGGCGGCTTTTTCCGCAAATACGGCGCTGCTCAGAATTTCCTCCACAGCTTTCCCAATGCCCTCCGGGGAATCGTCCCGCAAAAATACCCCCGCGCCCATTTCCGCGGCCCTTCTCGCCACGGCGCACTGTTCTCCGGTCTGGGGGTACAGCACCATGGGAGTCGCCATATACAGGCTTTCGGATACGCTGTTCATACCGCAGTGGGTGACAAATACGTCGGCCTTTGAAAGAATTTCCAACTGGTTGACATAAGAATAGGCCCGGATGTTGTCCGGCAGGCTCGCCGGCAGCTTTTTCTCCATATGGCCCCCGCAGGAAATCACCACATCCACGTTTCTGTCCTTCAGCGCCTCCACACATTTGGCGTAAAAATCGGGCCGGTCGTTGATGACGGTGCCCATGGAAATATAGATGAGGGGGCGTTCCTTTGCCTTTACGGGCAGAGCGTTGGAAAAGACCGACGGCCCCACGAACGCGTAGTGGCCTGAAAAGCTCCCCGCGCAGGGCTGGAAGCGCCGGGAGGTGTAGACCACGGAATCCGTATCGTTGTCATTCTGCACCAGAGACAGCGCGCTCTTGACGTGATAGCCGTAGGCCTCCAGCTCCTGAAGCGCCTTCGAGATCCTCGGCAGTCCGAAAATCATATCCGCCATTTCTTTGGGGCTGTTTTTCATGTACCGGGAGGACAGCTGATTGAACGCGAAGGTGCTGACGGACACCACCATGGGCACCCGATGCTTCAGCGCGTTCAGCTTGCCCCAGAAGCATACGGAATCGGTGTAAACCACATCCGGCTGAAAATCCGCAAACTCCCTGCTGAGAAAATCGTCCATGGCAAGGGTGATGCGGATATCCTGTATGGTCATTTCCGTAGACGATACCTGCTTCAGTCCCGCCGCTTCCCGGTCGGTCAACTCCGGCAGAAAATCATCGCAGGCTACAAACACTGCCTTTGTTGCTTTGATTTTTTCCTCAAATTCCCGGAAGGAATAAAAGCGGACTGCATTTCCCCGCCTTACCAGCTCCGCAGCTACCGGGAGCATGGGATTGGTGTGCCCGTGGGCAGGGATACAGAAACACGCGATTCTTTTCACTGTCTGTCGCCCCCGTTTTCCTTGTCAAACGCCATGTTGAACAGCTCCGCAAAGGCCCCCTTTGGCGGAATCGCGATGCCCCGTTCTTCATCGCCGAGAATCAGAAGAGTATCCCCCGGCTTGATTCCAAACACGTCACGGGCCTGTTTCGGAATCACGATCTGACCTTTTTCGCCGACGGTGGCGGTCCATGCATATTTTCCTTTCGGTGTTGCCATTCTCTTCACTCCTTAAGTATGATTTGTATAACAAATTATACTTATCCTTCGCGCAGATGTCAAGGGGTTTGGCAAAAAACCCGGGCCGACCGGCCCGGGTAACGATATTACAGGCTGTCCACAGCTGCCTTGAGCTGCCGCATGGCTTTCTCCAGCGTGGCCCGTGGGCAGGCGGCGTTCAGGCGCATGAAGCCCGCAAGGCTGTGTCCGAAGGTATATCCCTCATTCAGGCCCAGTTTGGCCTTGTGGATGAAGAAGTCCCTCAGTTCCTCGTTGGTCATGCTTAAGGCCCGGCAGTCCAGCCACATGAGATATGTTGCGTCAGGACGGTTGGGCTTGATTTGAGGAATATTCTTTGCGCAGAAGTCGCAGATATAGTCAAAATTCCCGGAAATATAGGGCAGCAGCTGGTCGAGCCACTCCTCACCCTCCCGGTAGGCGGCCTCCATGGCGACGCAGCTGAAGGCGTTGTTGCGGCGGATGTCCATGCGGCCCCAGAATTCCTCAAAGGCGCGCTTCATGTCCTTGTTGGGGAAAATGGTGGTGCTGGCTTGTAAACCCGCCAGATTGAAGGTCTTGGTAGCGGAGACACAGGTGATGGTATTGGCGGCGATCTCCGGGGACAGGGAGGCCGTGGGGGTGTGTCGCTTGCCGTGGAAAATCAGGTCGGAGTGAATCTCGTCGGACACCAGCAGGGTGCCGCTTTCCACGCAAAGCTCTGCCATTTTCCGCAGCTCCTCAGGCTCCCAGACCCGTCCCACAGGGTTCTGGGGGTTACACAGCAGGAAGATTTTGCACTGTTTTACCTTTTCGGCGAAGTCGTTAAAGTCGATGCACCATTTTCCGTCCGTTTCCACCAGCGGGTTTTCCACCACTTCCCGTCCCCAGGCCTCCGCCACATCGTAAAATTCCGAGTACACCGGGGTCTGGATGAGAATTTTGTCGCCATCTCTGCTGAACAGCTTGACGAGGGAGGACAGGGAGGGCACCACGCCAAGGCTCCAGCTCATGAGGGAAATGTCCGGCGTCCAGCCCTTGCGTCGCTGCTCCCACTGCTGCACCGCCTGAAAATAGCTGTCCGGGCGGGAGGTATAGCCCCAGATGCCCTCCTCAGCCTTGGAAACGCAGGCGTCGATGATGGGCTGGGCGGTGCGGAAGTCCATGTCCGCCACCCACAGGGGGATGACATCGGCGGTGCCGAATTTTTTGGCGCGTTCGTCATACTTGGCGCTGCGGTTTCCGCTGCGGTCAATGATTTCGTCAAAGTTGTATTTCATAAGCCGCTCCTTTTTTCAGTTAACAGTTGTCAATTATCAACTCAGTATACCGCATTTCCCCGGAAAGCGCAAGCGCCCGCCCCGAGAAACCGGGACGGGCATTGGGATTAAACCTCAGCCTTGGAGGCGGAGTCGAACATGGCTTCCACCTGAACGCCGGGGCCTTCCTTGCTCAGCGCGGAGACAAGCCAGGTTGCCAGCAGTCCGGCGATAAAGCCGGGGACGATCTCGTAGATACCGGTACTCTTTGCCAGAACCAGCCACGCTACGTCCACCCCCGCGCCGACGGCAATACCCGCCACGGCGCCGCCGAAGGTCATTTTCTTCCAGAACAGGCTCAGCAGGATGACGGGGCCGAAGGCCGCGCCGAACACACCCCAGGCGTTCTCCACCAAACCCATGATGGTGCCGGAGTTGGGGTTGGAGGCAATCATCAGAGCCACAACGGCAATGGCGGCAACCACAAGGCGGCTGGCCCACAGCATTTCCTTGTCGGAGGCGCTCTTGCGGATCAGGGGCTTATAGACGTCACTGGCAAAGGCGGAGGACGCCGCCAGCAGCTGGGAGTCGGCGGTGGACATGGCGGCGGACAGAATGGCGGACAGCAGCAGGCCGGACACCAGTGCCGGGAAAATCCGGCGGACCATGGTGATGAACACCTTTGAGGAATCCTCGATTTCGCCCAAGTAAAGGCGGCCCGCAACGGCGGTCAGGGCAGACATGACCAGAATGATCACCGTCCAGCTGATGCCGATGACGCTGGACTTGCGCAGCTCTTTCTCGCTCTTGATGGACATGAAGCGGATGATGATGTGGGGCATACCGAAGTAGCCGAGGCCCCAGCCCAAACCGGAGATGATGTCCTGCGGGGAAGTGAAGAAGTGGAAGAAGCCCTCAGGCAGCTGGGCATTCGCCGCGCCCCGGCCCTGACCCACCAGCGCCAGCGCGAAAATAGGCGCGAGCAGCAGGGCAGCCAGCATGATAAGCCCCTGAAAGAAGTCCGTCCAGCACACGGCGGAGAAGCCGCCAAGGAAGGTATAGGCAATGATAATGAAGGCCGCGAGGTACATGGCAACGGTGGCGTCAATGTTCATCACCGTGTTGAACAGGGTGCCGCAGGCCTTGATGGAGGAGGCGGCGTAGACGGTGTAGGCCACAAGGAAGATCCCCGCGCACAGCACCTGCAGCACCTTGCTCCCGGACAGGAAGCGGTTGGTCAGGTACTGGGGGATGGTGATGGAGTCTTTCGCCGCGATGGAGAACCGGCGCAGCCGGGGGGCCACGAAAATCCAGCTCAGGGCGTAGCCGATGCCAAGACCGATGGCGATCCAGGTCTGACCGATGCCGAAGGCGTAGATGGAGGCGGGCAGGCCCATGAGCACCCACGCGCTCATATCCGACGCACCGGCGGACAGGGCCGATACCCACGCGCCCATATTCCGGCCGCCCAGGAAGTAGTCCTTTTCACCGGCGCCCTTGGACTTTACAAAGAAGTACAGGCCGATGCCCAGCATGAAAACGAAATAGGCCGCGAATACCAGCATCTCCACAATGTTCATATGGTTCCCTCTCTTTTCCTTGCATGATTATTTCTCATGAAATCATGCTATAAATGTGATGAAATGATTATACTTCCTTCTCTTGCTTTTTGCAACGAAAATCTGTCCCATGATTTTCACAAAAAACAGTTGTCATTTTGTCCGATATATGCTAATATTAACAAGCCTAAATGAATTTTCCGCATATAAAGGGAGCGACCGTCATGAGTCTGAAAAAATATGAAGCATTTGTCCGCACGGTGGAGCTGGGAAGCCTGACAAAAGCGGCCCAGTCCCTTGGCTCTACACAGTCCCGCATCAGCCACATTCTGAACGATCTGGAGGAGGATTACGGCTTCCGCCTGATGCACCGCAGCCGGGGCGGCATCGAATTGACGGAGGCTGGACGGCTGCTGCTGCCCAAGATGCAAGCCATATTGCAGAAGGAGCAGGCGCTGAGCGAGTGCGTGGAGGAAATCCGAAACGCCGACGCGGGCACTGTGCGGCTGGGGGTCTTCACCAGCGTGGCGGTGCACTGGCTGCCGGGCATGATCCGGGCCTTTCAGGCCGCCCACCCCCGGGCACAGCTGGAAATGCGCAGCGGCGACTATCACGACGTGGAGCAGTGGCTCCGGGAGGGCAGCGTGGATTTGGGCTTCATCACCCTGCCCGGCCCCGCCGGAATGCGCACCATCCCGCTGGCGGAGGACCCGCTGGTGGCCATCCTGCCCAAGGGCCACCGACTGGCCCAGCTTTCCCAGATTCCGATTGAAGAGCTGGGGGAGGATCCCTTTATCAGCCTTCTGCAAAGCTCCGCCCACGATATCCACCGGGCGCTGGACAACGCGGGCATCCTCCCCAACATCAAATATACCACCAAGGACGACTACGCCATCCTCGCCATGGTGGAGCAGGGGCTGGGCATTTCCATCGTGCCCCAGCTGCTCATTCGGGGCAGAACCCAGAATCTGGCAGTCCGCCCGCTGATTCCCAAGGCCAGCCGCACCATCGCGCTGGCGATTCCGGAGGGGGAGGCCCTGCCCGTGGTGCGTGCCTTTGCGGAGACCGCCGTGGATTGGCTGAAAAGCGCGGATTCTGTAACGCAATCTGAAACGCTGCCGTGATAAAATGGAGACAATCACAGCAGGGAGGAATGGAATATGACCGAGTATTCTTTGGGACAGCAGACCATGCTGGTATGTGTGGACAGCTACGAAGGCGGCGTGCCCCGGGGGCGGCTGTATCTTCCGGGACAGCAGGGCCAGCGCTTTGACAGTTTGTCCCAGCTTCTGCTCCGGGCGGAGCAGCTGCTGGAGCAGGGCGGGGCGCAGTCCTTCACCATCCCCAGAATTTTCGCACTGGCAAAGCCTCTTCGGTCGGCGCCCTGTGACGCGGACGAACTGGCCCGGGGAAAGGCCGCCACCTTTGAGATGCGGGTGCTGTTCCGTCAGCACGCCAGCTGGCAGGGGGAACTGCTGTGGCTGGAAAAAGACGCCCGGCAGAGCTTCCGCAGCGCATTGGAGCTGATTACCCTGATGGACAGCGCATTACGGGCGGAAGGGAATTGAAAATTCAAAAACGCAGGAGCTTCGGCTCCTGCGTTCTTTTATTCGGTTTTGCCCGGTCTTTCCGGGGACAGGGGACGGACCTGGTAGGTGATTCGGACAGGAGCGTAGGGATACGCCCGGTGGAAGGCCCGCAGAATCCGGTCACAGATTACCTGACTGTTCTCAAAATTCGCCCTGCCCAGCAGCACCGCGAACTGGGAAATGCTGCACTGGCAGAACACGTCGCCCCGGCGCAGGCTCAGCCGAATCTGCTGGCTCAGCTGTCCCATCACCCGGTCTATGGACTGGCGGGGCAGCTCCCGCTCCGCCGTGGAAATGACATCCAGCAGCACGACATGCGCCGCGTTGCCGCTGCGCTCCATGGTTCGGCTCAGGGCGTAGCACAGAATTCGGAAATAATCGAAATCGCATTGCAGCGCGCCGGAGGGTGCATCGGATTCCCGGACGGTTCCCATCACCTCGTCGATGCTCAGCACCCGGTTCTCGGGGGAGTGGACGGTAGCTCGGTAGACCGTCCGGGTCTCCTCACTGGGGGAGATGCCGAAATCGTCAAACAGGCGCTTACTCAACCGGTCGTAGGCCTCCGCGGCGCCACGGCGGTCGCCGGCGGCTGCCAGCAGCTGCATCAGCTCCCGGCAGAAGCCCTCATGGTAAGGTTCCAGCGCCAGACAGCGGCGGCAGACCCCTGCCGCCTCCTGATTGCGTCCCCGCTGGATCAGCAGCTCCACCGCCTCCTGGGCGGCGGACAGGAACAGGTTGTGCAGATAGGAGGCTATGGGCACCACCCAGACCTCCCCGCTCTGGTGGGGCAGAAAGTCCCCCCGGTACAGAGAAATTGCCTCCAGCAGGTTCCGCAGCCGAAGCTCCGGGTCTTCGGCGTTCTGCCGGCACAGGGCTTCAAAGCGTTCGCTGTCCACCTTCCCGCCGCCGTTCCACTGGTAACCGCCCTTCCGGCGCAGAATCAGACCCCGGCCCAGCTCCGGGCTGAGCTGCTCCAGCAGGGTGCGGGTACGGTGCATGGTGATGCGCAGGGCGTTCTCCGGGTTGGTGGATTCCGGCTCGTCGCCCCACAGCAGGTCGATCAGAGTCCTCTGGGTCACAGTCTGCTCCCGGTGGATAATCAGGTAGGCCAGCAGCACCCAGACCTTTTTGGAGCGGGTGTCCGTATCCTGTAGCTCCCGATCGTCCAGCTTCAGGGAAAATCCACCCAGCATTTGAATTTTCAGCTCCTCCACAGCGCGCCCTCCTTTTCTGCCTTTTTCTGACAGTATATCAAATTCATTTCAGTTTTCAAGTAGAAAAAGATATTGTTCACAAATATTTATATTTGTGTAACATTTCTTTCCGTTTCCGGCAAAAAATCCGCCCGGGCGAAAATCCCGGACGGCACAGGGGTGAGTCAGCGACCCGCCCCTGAAACAATAAACCGGTAATGATACCGAGCTGTACCCAATGGTGTGGTGTAATAATTACATACCAGCCTGCGCACGCATTGTCTGCGGCGACTCGCCGCCGCCCAGCACCTGAGTGGTAATCTGGATAAAATCCCGGACATATCGGGGGACAAACTCGTCCTTGCGGTAGCAGGCATAGAAATGGCGATGGTTTTCATAATCCTTCAGGGGGAAGAAGGACCCCCGGCGCTGGCGGCAGTAATCGTCAATGTAAATGCTGGGCAGAAGCATACAGGCCCCCGCCTCCAGCGCCACCCGGCGGCCCACCTCCAGCGCGTCAGTTTCCAGCAGCACATTGGGGGTTATGCCGCACCGGCGGAACAGCTTGTCCTGCGTAATGCGGGAGGAATGTCCCTTGGTCAGACACACAAAATTCTCCCGGCACACCGCCTCCAGCGGCAGGGCTGTTCCGGAGGGGTACTGTCTGGCCGCCGCCGTATCCCGCCCGGCGAGAATGCCGATTGTCTCCTTCTCGATCAGCTCATAGGCAAGGCTGGGGCTGGTGGACTCCAGCGCCGCCAGAGCCAGGTCGATATTGCCCATGCGCAGAAGCTCCTCCAGATGGGCGGAGCCTTTTTCCGTCAGCTCCAAGATGACGTTGGGGTACTGCTGCTGGAACACCGGCAGCACCAGCGGCATGACCTGCATGGCCCGGGTGACGCTGATGCCCAGCCGAAGCCGTCCGGCGTGCTCCTGCCGGATCTCCCGCAGCTGGCTTTCCAGCTCCGCGTTGGCAGCCAGCATCCGTTCGGCGGCGTGGAGGTACTTTTCACCAGCGTAGGTCAGCCGCATGGGACTGGTACTGCGGTCGAAGATGGGCAGGCCCGTCTCCTGCTCCAGCTGCCGGAGCATCTGACTCAGGGAGGGCTGGGAAACGAACAGCTTTTTGGCGGCGGCGGTGATGCTGCCGCACTCGGCGATGGTTTTCACATACTGCGCCTGTTTTAGGTTCATAAATTCGGCCCCCAAATTTGTCAGTTTTCTACAAGAATTATCATATAGCCTTTATTTACAGTATAATATTTTCCTTATGAAAGTCAAGTGGAAGTCGTTTGCTATAATTAAAATGTTATAAATTAAATAAAATATAATATATTTGCATTATTACGCATCTTATAGTACACTGTCGGCAGATTAAAAAAGAAGGAACAGATGGAGGAAGCACAAATGGAAATTCTTAAATCCGCGGCAGCCGGGACGCTGGAATCCAGCGACTGCCTGGTCACCGTGGAACCCGGCGAGGGCATCACGCTGGACCTGAGCAGCAGCGTCATGAACCAGTACGGCCGTCAGATCAAGGCCACGGTTCTGGAAACCCTGGAACGGCTGGGCGTTCAGAACGCAAACGTCACCGTGGTGGACAAGGGCGCGCTGGACTGCACCCTGAAAGCAAGAGTGGAATGCGCCGTGTTAAGAAGCTGTGACGCGTCCAGCGCCAACATTCCCTGGGGAGGTGCCGTGAGATGATCAAACGCCCCAAGCCCGAACGGTTCCGCCTGCGCCGAACCATGATGTTCATGAACGCTCAGAAGCCGGGCCTTATCAAGGACGCCTACATCTACGGCTGCGACTCCATCATGCTGGACTTAGAGGACGCAGTTGCCGAGAACCAGAAGGACGCGGCCCGGTTCTCCCTGTACCATGCTCTGACAACGATTGATTACGGTAATACCGAGGTCATCGTCCGTATCAACGGCCTGGACACCCCCCACTGGCAGGAGGACATCCGGGTCTGCGTCGCCGGCGGCGCCGACGGCATCCGGATTGCCAAGTGTGAAAGCGCCCAGGATGTGCACACCGTGGAAGCGGCTGTGGAAGCGGCCGAGAAGGAATTCGGCGTGGAAGTGGGCAGAACCCTGCTGATGGCGGCGCTGGAAAGCCCCAAGGGCATCCTGAACGCCTACGAAATCTGCTCCGCCTCTGACCGGATGTTTGGCGTTGCCATTTCCGGTGGTGACTTCCGCAAGTGCATGCAGACCACCTTTCAGCGCGACGGCGTGGACATGCTGGCAGCTCGCGGTCAGATGCTGCTGGCAGCCAGAGCCGCCGGCATCCAGTGCTTCGACACCGTGTTCACAGACCTGGACGACGAGGAAGGCTTCCGTGCCGAGGTCTTGCAGAACAAGGCCATGGGCTTTGACGGCAAGAGCCTGATTAACCCCAAGCAGATTCGTCTGGTGCATGAGGTGTTCGCGCCCACCGAGAAGGAAGTCCGGCAGGCTGAGGCCGTTGTCCGGGCCTTCGTGGAGCAGTCCGCCGCCGGTGTGGGTGTGTTCACCGTGAACGGCAAGATGATCGATGTGGCTTTCATCCCCGGCGCCCAGCGGACGCTGCGGCTGGCAAAGGCCTGCGGAATGTATGAGGGGGATCTGGTATGATGAACGCAGTAGGCAGAGACATTCCTGAGGAACTGCTGGTAAACGGCAAGGAGGTTTATCAGGGTAAGTTCTATATGGACGGCAGGTATATGCAGAAGGCCGCTCCCAAAACCCGCCGTTATGAAAAGCCCGCCGAGAGCAAGATTGTCGCCACGCTGGTGGACGCCCTGAAACAGTGCGGCGCAAAAGACGGCATGACCTTCTCCTTCCACCACCACCTGCGCAACGGCGACTACGTTGCCAACATGGTGATGAAGGCCGCCATTGAGGAGCTGGGGCTGAAGGATCTGACCATTGCCGCCACCTCTCTGGGCGAGGCCCACGACCCCATTGCCGACTACATCGAGCAGGGCAAGGTCATCGGCATCCAGACCTCCGGCATCCGGGGGCGGATGGGCGAGGTGGTTTCCGCCGGTAAGCTGAAAACCCCCGCCATCATCCGCAGCCACGGCGGACGGCCCCGGGCCATTGAGGCTGGCGAGGTACATATTGATATTGCCTTCGTTGCCGCTCCCACCTCCGACTGTGTGGGCAACTGCCGGGGCATCGGCGGCAAGTCCAACTGCGGCTCTCTGGGCTACGCCATGACCGATGCCAAGTACGCCGACCATGTAGTTGTGGTCACCGACTGCCTGGTGGACTTCCCCAACTTCCCCGCTTCCGTGGAAGCCATCGATGTGGACGCGGTTGTGGTGGTGGACTCCATCGGCAACCCCAAGAAAATCGCCTCTGCCGCCGCCCGGATCAGCCAGAATCCCCGGGATCTGATGATGGCGGAAAATGTTGCGAAAGTGATTGCCTCCACCCCCTATTTCAAAGAGGGGTTTTCCTTCCAGACCGGCGTGGGCGGTCCCTCCCTTGCCGCCAACCTGTTTCTGGAAAAATACATGGATGAACGCGGCATCAAGATGGGCTGGGCCATCGGCGGCATCTGCGGCCCCATGGTGGAGCTGCTGAAAAAGGGCAAGGTGGGCAAGGTCATCGACGTGCAGGACTTTGACCTGGATGCGGTCAACTCTATCAACCAGACCCCCGGTCACTTCGAAATGTCCGCTTCCCAGTACGCCAACCCCGCCAACAAGGGCGCGTTCGTCAACAAGCTGGACTTCGTGGTGCTGGCGGCGCTGGAAATCGACACCGGCTTTAACGTCAACGTGCTCACCGGTTCCGACGGCGTACTTCGCGGCGCTCCCGGCGGACACCCCGACACCGCCGCAGGCAGCAAGGTGTGCATCATCGTGACCCCTCTGACCCGTGGCAGAATGGCTACCGTGTGTGAGAAGGTGGTCACCGTCACCACCCCCGGCGACTGCGTGGATGTGCTGGTCACCGACTACGGCATCGCCGTGAACCCCCTGCGGCCTGACCTCATCGCGTGTCTGGACAAGGCGGGCATCCCCCACGTCACCATCGAGAGTCTGAAGGAAAAAGCCTATTCTCTGGTAGGCCGTCCCGATGACCTCGAATGGGAGGACAAGGTGGTAGCGGTTCTGGAAGCCCGGGACGGCACCATTCTGGACGTGGTGAAAAAGATTAAGCCTTTGGAGCTGTAGGTCTTGCCTCCCTCTGTGAGGGAGGTGGCCGAGCGCAAGCGAGGTCGGAGGGAGTTACATCCGAAAGACGTGACACCCCCTCAGTCAGCTGACGCTGACAGCTCCCCCAGCGGGGGAGCCAAGATCATCCTTAACCGGGAAGGAAGCCCGGAGGAAATAAGTCGGGAAAAGCGGCAGATTCCATACTATATAAGTACAAGTATTCATTTTTGTCACCGTCAGCCGCTTTCTCCACAAACCCTACCACAAAATTAAGAAAGAGGTATCCCCACATGAGCAACACCGTAGTCGGCATTCTCGGTATTGTGACCATCGTAGCCATCGTCGTTACTCTGTTCAAGAGTAAGACCCAGCCCGCCATCGCCTTCATCGTGTTCCCCGCGATTCTGGGTCTGGCGCTGGTTCTGGGCGGCCGGTTCTCCTTCGACGATCTGGCAGCCATGATTAAGGCCGGTTTCAATTCCACCGCCCCCACCGCAGCCCTGTTCGTATTCTCCGTCCTGTACTTCGGCATCATGACCGATGCCGGAATGTTTGACACCATCATCGGCAAGCTGATGAAGCTCATCGGCAACAACGTCATCGGTGTGTGCGTTATGACCTGCCTGATCGCCACCATCGGCCACCTGGACGGCGGCGGCGCTTCCACCTTCTGCATCGTGGTTCCCGCCATGCTGCCCGTGTACAAGAAGCTGCACATGAAGCCCACCTCCCTGCTGCGCATCGCCGTGCTGGCGATGGGCGTTCTAAACCTGATGCCCTGGGCCGGCCCCACC
>JALFAD010000089.1 GCA_022772525.1 Clostridiales bacterium | reverse complement strand
GTCACGGGTGCCTGCGCCGACTGTAAGAGCGAGGAGAGTATCTGCAACCAGATTCTGATTACCCGCAACTGCCGTCCTGCCGGACGCATCAAATTTGTTCTGGTAGGGGAGGAGCTGGGCTTCTAAAGTGGCTGCTTTGTGGAGGAATCAGCGGATTCTTTACGATCTTAACGCTTATTCTCACCATTCGCCGGAGGAATGGGGCTGATTGGGCGTCTATCAGCGCACTGTCGTTCACTGCTATCACACTTCTGCTGCTGATAAAAATGGGCGTTTTCTGGGTGTGCCAGGGGGACTGGACGGCTCTGATGGATGTATTGCCAACCATGTTTCCAGGGGTTTCAGGCTTTGTGACGATTCAAATTCTGCTTAATGCCCTTGCGTTGGGGATATGAAGAAAAATGAGCTCTGCCGGATAACCGGCAGAGCTCTTGCTCATTTGTGATAGCACACCTCTGTGGTGGTATCGGGATTGCCGCCAAAGAACCGGGCCAGGTTGTTTACGGTGGTAGAAGCGATGTTGTCCAGCGCCTCGTTTGTCAGGAAGGCCTGATGGGAGGTGACGATGACATTGGGCATGGCGATTAAGCGCACCAGCTTGTCGTCCTCCACGATGTGGCCGGAGTAATCCTCATAGAACAGGTCGCCCTCTTCCTCGTAGACATCCAGACAGGCGGCGCCGACCTTCCTGTCCTTGATGCCGGTGATCAGATCCTCGGTGTTCACCAGCGCGCCCCGAGAGGTGTTGATGATGATCACACCCTTTTTCATCTGCGCGATGGAGTCGGCGTTGATGATGTGCCGCGTCTCGTCAGTCAGAGGGCAATGCAGGGAGATGATGTCGGATTTGGCAAACAGCTCGGGCAGCTCCACATAATTCAGGCCGGAATCCGCGGCAGGGAATTTGTCGTAGGCCAGTATATTCATACCAAAGCCCTTGCAAATATCCGCAAATACCCGTCCGATTTTGCCGGTGCCAATAACGCCTACCGTTTTTCCGTACAGGTCAAAGCCTGCCAGGCCCTGAAGGCTGAAATTGAAGTCCCGGGTACGGATATAGGCCTTGTGGGTGCGGCGGTTGATGGTCAGCAGCAGCGCCATTGCGTGCTCAGCCACGGCATGGGGGGAGTAGGCGGGCACCCGGAAAACCCGCAGCTTTCCTTCACAGGCCTTGATATCCACATTGTTGAAACCGGCGCAGCGCAGAGCGATGGCTTTCACACCCATATGATAGAGCTTTTCCACCACCTCGGCATCCACGGTGTCATTGACGAACACGCACACCGCGTCAAAACCGTTGGCAAGGGTGACGGTGTCCCGGTTCAGGTTCGGCTCATAGTATTTGATCTCAATTCCGGCAGGGACTGCGTAGCGGTCAAAGCCGGGAACGTCATAGGACTTGGTATCAAAAAAAGCAAGCTTCATAATTTATTCCTCCTTTTAATATCGATAGCATTATACTGATAAAGACATGGTTTGTCAATACCCACTTTGTAAAATTTCTGTTGCAAATTCTGGAAGTTCTGTGGTATAATCAGCCAGAAACTGATTGGAGGCGCCTTATGATTCAAAAGCTTCGTTCCCTGGCTGAAAAATACCGGGATATTTTGTCATATCTGTTTTTCGGCGTATTGACGACCGTCGTAAACTATCTCATTTATCTGCCTATTTTCAATCTCTGCGGACTGTCCGCCGCTGTCAGCAATATGATCGCCTGGGTAGGGGCGGTGGCGTTTGCCTTTTTGACCAACAAACCCTTTGTGTTCCACAGCCATGACTGGTCCGCGAAGACGGTGATTCCCGAGCTGACGAAGTTTGTCAGCTGCCGTCTGGCTTCCGGTGTGTTGGAGACGGGGATCCTGCTGCTGACGGTGGATTGCCTGCACTGGAACGGAAATCTCTGGAAACTGGTGACCCAGGTGCTGGTCATCATTATCAATTATGTCGGCAGCAAGCTGCTGGTATTCAGAAAGAAATAAACATGGCCTCCGCAGTTTCGGCTTTTTGCCAGAAACTGCGGTTTTTATTCACAAATCGTTAAAATAAACGTGCGGAACTGTGATATAATCAAAGAAAAATCCATTGAGGTGCGGATTATGGCTTTTGTGGTATTTGACAATGTGGGCAAGACCTATCATATGGGCGAGGTGGAGATTCATGCCCTTCACGATACCTCTTTTGAAGTGGAGAAGGGGGAACTGGTGGTAATTGTCGGCCCCTCCGGCGCGGGCAAGACCACGCTTTTGAATATTCTTGGCGGTATGGATACCCTGACAACCGGTCGGGTGATGCTGGATGGACGGGAGATTTCCGCCCTCAGCAAGAATGAGCTGACCGAGTACCGCCGTCATGACGTGGGATTTGTGTTCCAGTTTTACAATCTGATTGGCAATCTGACCGCGTTGGAGAACGTAGAGCTGGCAAATCAGATCTGCAAAAATCCGCTGGACGCAGATGAGATTCTAAAGGAAGTTGGGTTGGAGGAGCGAAAGAAGAACTTCCCCAGCCAGCTGTCCGGCGGTGAGCAGCAGCGGGTCGCCATTGCTAGGGCGCTTGCCAAGAATCCCAAGCTCCTGCTGTGCGACGAACCCACCGGCGCGTTGGATTACCAGACCGGCAAGGCGATTTTGCAGCTGTTGCAGGATACCGGACGCAGGACCGGTATGACCATCATTATCATCACCCACAACGGCGCGCTTACCGCCATGGCAGACCGGGTCATCCGGGTGAAGAACGGCACGGTTGCTTCGGTGACAAAGAACGAGCATCCCCAGAATATATCGGAGATTGAGTGGTAATCATGAGTAAGAATGCCATGCGCAGGAATCTGCGCCAATCCATCATCAAATCCATAGGGCGGTATCTGGCGATTACCATGATTATTGCGCTGGGTGCCGGATTATTCGTGGGCCTTCTGATGACGAAAACGGATATGGTTGCCACTGGCCAGACCTTCATGGATCAGCAGGATATGTTCGACCTGCGTATGGTCGGCAACTATGGCTGGACGGACAAATATGTGCAGAAATTCTCGGAGCTTGAGGGTGTGTCCGCCGCGGAGGGCGTGTACTACATTGACCTGATTGCAAATCGGGAGGGCAGCGCACAGGAGTCGGTGTATCGGTTCTATACCATCCCGGACAGCGTGGATAAGTTGGCCCTCCGGGGCGGAAGAATGCCGCAGAAAGACGATGAATGCCTTGCCGACGGCTTTCGCAATGACGACAGTGTCCTTGGCACGACGATTACGGTTTCAGATAGCAACGACCCGGATTCTCTCGATAAGGTGCTTCAGAAGACCTTTACCATCGTCGGCTATGTCTCCTCGCCACTTTACATGGATATGAACCGGGGCACTACCTCCGTAGGCAGCGGCTCTCTTTCCGATTATTTTTATGTCCCCAAAGCGGCGCTGGACAACGATTATTATACGGAGATTCATCTGCGTCTTGGCGGCAGTCACAGAATCTACACCGAGGAATACAACGATTTTCTGGATGGGGAATCTGACCGGCTGAAGCCCCAGGCGGAGCAGCTCTGTCAGGAGCGCTTTTCCGATGTGAAGGAAGAAGCGGAGGAAGAATACGATAAGGGCTATCGGGAGTATCAGGACGGCGTCAAGGAATATGAGGACGCGAAGAAAGACGCGGAGAAGGAGCTTACCGATGCGGAAAAGAAGCTGAAAGACGGCGAGGAGGA
>JALFAD010000031.1 GCA_022772525.1 Clostridiales bacterium | reverse complement strand
CGAACCAGCAGCCGGTGGGAATTGATGCCGATGGGGGTGCAGGTAACCAGGGTACACAGATCCTCCCCTTCCACAATTTCCAGCGCCTCCACCTGATCCGGTTCCACGGTGAGTATCTGATCCACCCGGTAGGCCAGCACCTCGTCCAGCACGTGCAGGTAGAATTTGTCCCCGATTTCCAGCTTGTCCAGATTGGTAAACAGCTCCGCCTCCGCCATGCCCCGGTGGCCGGACAGCGCGCAGTGGGTGCTTTCGCCGCCCAGAGGATAGCTGGTTTCTGACAGATGTCCGATGCCGTGCGCCAGAACGTCGGAACCGATGCCCTCATAGATGGGCAGATTCAGGTCAATTTTGGGGATGGTAATATAGCCAAGGGCATCGCCCAGCTGGATGAGGTCGATATAGCTGTCGGCTATTTCGCCCTGGCCCTGGGCGTTTCGGTCTATGACACTCTCGAGCTGGTCATTATAGCTCTTTGCCGCCTCCTTCAGGGCGTCGATGTCCTCCTTCTGCAAAGTCTGGACGGACTGCTGATACGCCTGCACCGCAACGGTGGCGTGACGGGTTTCCAGCGCGTTGCTGATAAAGGGGTAAGCAAAAATCAGCGCACCGGTGACGATCATCAGAATTGCGAAGAATATGACGGTTTTTCTGGACTGCTGCATAAAAAGCTCCTTTTTTAGGAAAACTCTATGGAAAAATCCCCTTGGGGATCGGGTATTCGAAGGGAATGGGAAACGGACACGGCACCGGTGGGCGCCGCGTCCGTTTCGGCTTTACTTCACCACTGTGAAGCTATCACAAATTTCATGGTTTTTCAAGGAAAATTCTCAGCGGATTTTCTTTTTCCTGCCGCCGAAGAGCAGCATGGCGCCGCCGCCAATCAGGACAATGCCCACAGTGCAGAACAGAAGATATCCCATGGAGCCGGTCTTGGGAAGGGTGAAGCCCTTCTTGTTGATGATGTCGGCTGTGCCGGTGGGGTCTTCCGGGGTGTAGGTCGTAGCGGTATGCTCTCTGACCTTGCGTTCGGTGTCGCCGTAGCCTGTATCGTCCTGCCAGCTTGTACGCTGCGCGACATTCACGGTGAAGGAGAAGGGAGTGCTTAACAGGTTATAGCCTTCAATGGTTTTCGTTTCCTTCAGAGAATAGCTGCCGTTTTCCAGGCCCTGAATGAGGAGCATTCCCTTGGTTGCCGCCGTCTGCGTTGTGCCTGCTGTACCTGTGGCCCCCGAAGCTGTCCCGGAACCGGTTTCCAGAACAGTTGTCTTCACACTGTTCGCATCATCGGGCAGGGCCAGACGGTACACGCCGTCGGACACCTTAACTACAGAAACGATGCCGTTCTGATCATACAGATTGAACTGAACGCCGCCTGCCTGATTGCCTTCGGCTGCACTGTCTTTATACTTCGTAATCCGGAACTGATAGGTATAGACCACGGTTTCGTCGCTGATCGTATAGACCGATTTATCCGTGTCGCCGATATAGTGAGAATAGGTCAGAACCGCAGTGCTTTTATTGCCCTGAGTAACGCTGGGTGTGGTAGTTCCGCCTTCGGCACCGGCAGCCGCGTCCACCGTCTGAGCAATCACCGCATTGGCATTCATGTGGGCCGAATACTCGATTCGGATGAACTTCCCCGCCGCCGTAGTATTATCCTTCAAAGTCAGCATAAAGCCCTGACCGCTCGTATCAGACGCCGCCACGGTCTCCACCTGATAGTGTTGATCCCGTGTCAACAATGTATCACAGGCTTCTGCCGTGTCACCGTATTTCACAGTGAAGCCATCTGCCCCTATACTGTCCGTAATTCCCAGACCCGGTATATTCTGTATTTCATAATTTTCAAGCTCCGCCACGTTGTGGGGCACATAAGCGGTGATGCGGTACCTCAGCGTATCATCCATACGGTACTGATCGTCCTGCACCCATTGACTGCCGGCATTGTTCAAAACCTGCATAGAAAGCTCCGGCTGTGCCTTGCGGAGCACCATGGAAAAGGCATTGTCAAATGTGATCACAGTATTACTTTCGCCCAAATGTTCCTGCTGAAGCGTGACATCCTTATTCAGATTCTCCGCCTTGTTCCAGGTGATGGTATTATCGGCATTGACCGTAAAAAACAGGGGATTCCGGTTGATGATATAGCCGTTCGGCGCTGCTCTCTCCACCAGCTTGTACTGGGTGCCGTCCAGAGAACCCGCCGCCAGATTATGCAGAGTAATGGTTCCATCGGCCCCGGTGACGATATCCGCCACCCCCGCCGTCAGTTCAACCAGCGCCCACGAGCCATCCTCCTGTTTTTTGTAAAGGTTAAAAACAGTTTCAGCCAAAGGCGTTTGTCCATCCCGCTGCACCACGGTCAGGGTCACGGACGCGCTGGCTTTGTTCTTGGGATAGACATAAACATTGTACATCCACGCGGAATTTTCAGCATCCCCGGTATTATCAGACTTTTCCCCGGTCGTATCATCCGCCGTGTTGACCATGGGAATGGAAATCAGGGCGTCCTCCGCCTTGGTGCCGGTAATATGTCCGGGGGCAGTAATTTCTTTCAGGACGTAGAAGCCCACCGGCAGTCCGGTAAACGCGATGATGCCGTTTTCATCCGTCGTTCCCTTGTGGACCCTGAGGACGTTCCCGCCGTTGTACTTCCATTCGTCCCCTTCTTTTACCAGCAGCTGTGGATTCAGCGCCGGGGCTTCTCCCTCGCCGTATTCCGAGCCGTTATAATGCCGGGTCACAGCAGCCGCATCGTAGATCTGAACCAGTACAAACTCCGCGCCTTGTAAGGTGCGATAGCCCTCCGGAATCGTCTGTCCCTGCTTACCGGTAGCAAAGCTGCCCGTGCCTGCATTGGACGCATATTTGGTCACGGTGACTGAGCCTGTCGCATTTGGGTCAATCAATGCAGCGTCCCCGTCCGCCGATGCCCCGGCAGGCAGCAGCGGCAGGCACAGCGCCAGCACAAGCAGCACGGGGATGGCCTTTTTCAGGATTCTTTTCAAAAATGCCATGGGTATCTTCCTTTCTCTGTTTTGCCGGAGGGTCCGGGTCTGCCCCGGTGGGGGCAGACCTCCCTGTTTCGCCGCCGGGGCAGGTCAGTCCTGCTGATCGTCTCCCTTTTTGCGGCGTTTTCCATGGGTTTGGTAGAAATACAGCACCAGACCTTCCAGCACCGCAGTCCACACCAAGACTGCCTTGGGAAGTTCAGGAGTTGTTGTGCCGGTGGCGGGAAGGGCAAGGCCCTTCTGGTTGACCACCGTCAGGGAGATGGTATCTCCGCTCCTGCTCAGTTCGGCTTCCGTTTCCTCCCCGGCGAAGCGGGCCGTATAGGTGTCGCTGTCGCGGGAAATGGTGACCTCAATCGCCGCACTGAGCAGATTGTAGCCGGGGGCCGTCTTGACCTCCGTCACCCGGTAGGTACCATCCGGCAGATTCTCGAATACAGCCTCGCCGTTTCCGTCTGTCACCACCGTCACAGGTTCCTTGGTCGTATCGCCCTGATATTTCAACCGGAATTGTACGTCTTTGAGAAGCGGGCTATCCGAAACGTCCAGTCCCGCGCCGCGCTTAGTAATTTTCAGGGCAGAATAGGCCGCATTGAAGACCTCTATCTGCGCTTCGCCATTACTTGGATTGGAATGGTGGTAATGAAGATCGCTGTCTGTAAGCGGCGTTTCGGTTGCGTCCGTGGTCTTACCGACCTTTGCGTCCGTGATCTCGCCGGATTGCGTGATGGTAAAGGTCAGAACCGCATCGGTACCATTGTAGTTATCCGGTGCCCTTACTTCTTCCAGTTGATACCTGCCGGGGGTGAAGGCCGTTCCTTTCAGGGTTACAGCACCTGTACCGTCTGTTGTCCAGCTTCCCTGTTCATTGGTAACACTCTCCAAAACAAACGGTACAAATTTTTCTTTATTTTCATCCCATTTCGACAATTTCAGCGTTGCGCCCTCGAGAGGGGACTTCGTAACCTGATCTTTCTTGGTGATGGTCAGGCTGAGGTGGGTATTGAATACAGTCAGATTCGTGGCATCCGAAGGATTCACCTGGCACATTCCGTCGGGGAATTCTTCCAACGCAATTGTTCCGTCAGGCTTCACATTGAACCGGATGCTTTCCCCTTCCGGGAGCCTGTAACTGGTGTTGTCACCCACGCTGGTTTCTGTCAGAATGTAACTGTGGTTCTGCTGGAGCAGGTGCGCCGGAATCTTTATCTCACCGATTTGTTCGCCCTGGCCGGAAGATTCTCCTGTCTCGCCGCTCTGGCCATCTGATCCGCTGCTCGTTATCAGTGTTCGCTCAGTGGTGTCATCAAGGAACTTACCCTCAGCGGGTCTCAGCGTGAACTGAACGCCCGCCAGCTTTGCGTCATGATCGTCCATGTCCACTTTGGTAATGGTGATCTTGATGGGCACGTTGGGAACTTCATACGCAACCTTCCCAGCATCCCCCGGTTCTGCCTTTTTCTGCCCATAATCGGCATCCGTCAGCGTGAACGAAACCTCTCCGTCACAGATATAGCCCGGCGCCGCCTGGGTCTCCCGCAGGATGTAGTCGCCCTTGCGGTGGATTTCGATGGAAAGATCGCCGTCCTCACCTGTGACGAACTTGCCGCTGGCATTCGGTTCCCCGCCGGGCACATTGGCATCCGTTACCAGATTCTCAACGTCATTTTCCACACGATACAGGGTAAACTCCGTTTTTTCAAGGGGTGTTCGGGCTTCGCCGCTCTCCCCGTCGTACTTATGCAGGGTCACGGTGGACTTGTAGGGCGGGTTGACGAGGTCGTCAGCTGTGGGTGTATTGTCCCTTGTCGTCAGATTCTCAACTGTCTTGGTATCCATCTTGTTCGCCGCCAGAATGTCCACATAGACATTCTCCCGATAGCCGCCGACCCGGTAGTCCGTGTAGTTTTTGGCGGTAATCTTCACGGTAAAACTCTTGCCCTCATTATACGCCTGATCCGGGGCGTAGGTTTCCGTGAACTGATAGCCATTCGTATTTTGTCGGAGGATGATGGTTTTCCCGATTACGGAAGAATCCGTCCCGCTCGTAACGCGTTTGCCGCTGGCATTGAAAATCAGGCCGTTGGGATTCGTGACGGTTTGCCACACCAGGTGTCCGGTTTCGTTGGTAGCGGCTGTGCCAAGGACTGTTCCTTCACCATCCAAAGACCTGACTTCAAATACTGCGCCGAGCAGGGCTGTGTAACCGGAGATCGCATCCCCAACTACCTTCTGCAAATCCACCGGGGCGATGA
>JALFAD010000098.1 GCA_022772525.1 Clostridiales bacterium | reverse complement strand
GCCACGGCGGAGCGGGCGGGGAGGTAGAGGGAGATGACGGAATTCCCTTTCTTGTCCACGATGGCAGGGTAGGAGGCAGAGTCGATGAGGCCGTTGCCGCCGTACTTGGGGTCGTCGGTATTCAGGACGACCTCATAGTCTGCGATATGGGGCAGGCTGACCTTGACATTCGTATAGGAATGGCTGGGGTCGAAGTTAAAAGCGAACATGAGCCCCTGACGGTAGAATACCAGGATTTTCTTCTCGCTGTCGTTCAGACGCAAATCGCCGAAGCGCATTTTGAACAGGTCAACGCTTTTGGCAAGGCCGATCATGTCCTCGTCGAACAGGCCCAGCCACTGGTACTTCAGGTACCCGTTGTCCCGCAGGCTCCACTGGCGGCGGCAGTAGTGGAAGCTCCAGCCGTTGCCCTCCCGGGGAAAGTCGATCCATTCTGGGTGGCCGAATTCGTTGCCCATGAAGTTCAGGTAGGCCTCGCCGCCGCCAGCCAGGGTAAAGAGGCGAATCATCTTGTGCAGGGCAATGGCCCGGTCGATGACGGGGTTGTGGGTGGCCTTTTCCATGTCCGTATACATGGCCGCATCTGCCATGCGGAAGATCAGCGTCTTGTCACCAACCAATGCCTGGTCGTGGCTCTCCACATAGGCCACGGTGTTTTCACCCGGGCGGCGCATACACATGCTGCACCACATCTGGAAGATATCCCAGTCCTCATCCCGCCGGTCCCGCACAGTGCGCACCCACATATCGGGCAGGCCCATGCCCAGCCGGTAGTCAAAGCCGATGCCGCCGTCTGCAATTGGCAGACACATGCCGGGCATACCGGACATATCCTCGGCAATGGTCACCGCCATGGGGTTCACCTGACGAATCAGCTGGTTTGCCAGCTGCAAATAGGTGATGGCCTCGGTGTGAGTATTGTAGGAGAAGTACTTGTCATTGGTATTGAAGTCCGTGCCCAGGCCGTGGTCATGGTAGAGCATGGAGGTGACACCGTCGAAGCGGAAGCCGTCAAAATGGTACTCGGTCATCCAGAATTTCAGGTTGCTCAGCAGGAAGTGGATGACGCCAGTCTTGCCATAGTCGAAGCACTTGGTGCCCCAGGCGGGGTGGTCGCCCTTGGGGCCGTCGTGGAAGAACTGCCAGGTGGTGCCATCGAACATATTGATGCCCTCGGTGGTGTTCTTCACGGCGTGGGAGTGGACCACGTCCAGCAGCACGCACAGTCCCATCTCGTGGGCCTTGTTTACCAGGTATTTCAGGTCCTCAGGCTTGCCGAACCAGCTGGAGGCAGCATAGAAGTTCGCCACCTGATAGCCGAAGCTGCCATAGTAGGGGTGCTCCATAATGGCCATGAGCTGCACGGTGTTGTAGCCTGCCTTCTTGATGCGGTCCAGGGTGTAGTCGGCGAACTCCCGGTAGGTGCCGACTCTTCCTTCCTCCTGCGCCATGCCCACATGGGCCTCGTAGATGTACAGCTGGTCTTCCCCAACAAAGCCCTCGTCCGTCCAGTCGAAGGTTTTCTGGTCGTCGGTGACCTCGCACTCAAAGGTGATGGTCTGCTTGTTCTGCACCACCCGGCGGGCATAGAGGGGGATGTGCTCCGTGCGGGTCATGTTGGCGTCCACCACGGTCTTGACCTTGCAGCCGGCCCACAGGGCGTCGTCCCCGGGCAGGTACAGCTCCCAGTCGCCGTTCCCGAGCTTCTTCAGAGGATGGGAGGTCTTGTTCCAGCCGTTGAATTCGCCCTCTAAGTACAGCTGGTAGGCGCTGGGGGCCCACTCCCGGTAGTACCAGCCGCCGTCAACGTGATGGAAGCCGTAGTAATTGTGGGCGTTGGCGAAATCGTTCAGGGTCTGGCCTTCGTGGAGAATCCGTTCCTTGGTGGAGCGGTAGAGAAACATTCTCAGGTCAATGTCTCCGGCGTAGGGCTGGAGCT
Organism: Clostridiales bacterium; assembly: GCA_022772525.1. Taxonomy (GTDB): domain Bacteria; phylum Bacillota; class Clostridia; order Oscillospirales; family Oscillospiraceae; genus Faecousia. Next base: position 54,699 of record JALFAD010000098.1, on the reverse strand, counting down.
GGGGGTTGAGTTCCAGTAGTCGATACATTTTCGTCACCTTCCAGTTAAAAAATAGCAAATCGCTGCCGTTGATTCTATTTTAGGGGAATTGACGGCGTATGTCAAGGGCTTTGCCCCATTGACGCAGGGAGAAAAAGGGTGTACCATGTTTGCGAAAGTGGAGAGTTAAGAGTGGAGAGTGGGGTGTAGGGCGGAGTCATGAACATTGTCGTATGATTGCCACCGGCAATCATTACAATTTGGATTCGCTGCGCGGAGCATCACTCCGCCGACCCGGTTTCGATAACAGAAAGAAATTGGAATACGAAAGGATGGTTATCATATGGACAGCGTAGACATTTTGAAACAATGGGTGGAGGAAAGTCACAACATCGTCTTTTTCGGCGGCGCGGGGGTGAGCACAGAATCCGGTATTCCGGACTTTCGCAGCGTGGATGGGCTGTACAGCCAGAAGTTCGACTATCCCCCGGAAACCATCATCAGCCACAGCTTTTTTCTGAAAAACCCGGAATATTTCTACCGCTTTTACCGGGAGAAAATGCTGCCGCTGGGATTTGAACCCAACATTACCCACAAGGTGCTGGCCCGGTGGGAAGCCGAGGGAAAGCTCTCCGCCGTGGTGACCCAGAACATTGACGGCCTGCACCAGAAGGCGGGCAGCAAGCGCGTTTTTGAGCTGCACGGCAGCGTCCTGCGCAACTACTGCATGAAGTGCGGGAGATTCTACAGCGCGGAGTTCGTGAAGAATTCCACCGGGATTCCCCGCTGCACCTGCGGCGGCATGGTAAAGCCCGACGTGGTGCTCTACGAGGAGGGCCTTGACCAGAAAACCATCGAGGGCAGTATCCGGGCCATCCGGCAGGCGGATATGCTCATTGTGGCGGGCACCAGCCTGACGGTGTACCCGGCGGCGGGGCTGATTAACGACTACCGGGGAAACCGTCTGGTGCTCATCAACCGGGACGAAACGCCCTATGACCACTATGCCGATCTGGTGCTCCATCGGAGCCTTGGCGAGGTGTTTTCACAGCTGTAAATCACAAAGCCATCGGTTTCCCGATGGCTTTTTTCACCCCCATGCAATGAAATCCCGAAAATGTCGTGATGATGGGTGAAGGGCCTTTCGAAACAAAAGGAGATGATGATACGGACGATCAGAAGATCATCGAGCTGTATTGTAACCGCTCGGAAAACGCCATTACCGAAACCGCCGGGAAATATGGCAGATACTGCAATGCCATCGCCTATGGCATCCTGCAGTCCCGGGAGGACGCTCAGGAGTGCGTCAACGACGCTTACTTAACCGCATGGAACGCCATCCCGCCCCGCCGTCCGGCAGACCTTGGTACATACCTCGGCAAAATCACCCGGAACCTGTCCATCGACCGCCTGCGCACCCGCAGCCGGGTTAAGCGAGGCGGGGGAGAGATGCCCCTTGCGCTGGAGGAGCTGGAGGAAGTGGTGGCGGGCTCCGACAGCCCGGAAAACGAAGCCGTCCGGAAAGAGCTGATTGCAGCCCTGAACCGCTTTCTGGGGGAACTGACCCGGCAGGAGCGCTATGTCTTTCTGCGCCGGTACTGGTATCTGGATTCCCTCGCCGATATCGCGAAGAATACCGGCTTTTCGGGGAGTAAGGTGGCTTCCATGCTGTACCGGCTCCGGGGGAGACTGAAAAAACAACTGATTAAGGAGGAATTGCTGTGAAACAGGAATTTTTGCTGAATGCAATGGCGGACATTGACGAAACCTACGTCCGGGAAGCCGAGAAGGCCCCCACGGCCGGTCAGCGGAAGCTCCCGTGGAAAATGCTGGTGGCGGCGGCCCTGATTCCGCTGCTGACCATCACCGCCTACGCTTCCGATGCGCTGAACATCCGCACGCTGGTCAGCGGCATGACCCATTATACCAGCAGCCAGTTTTCTGATATGGACAAGATCATGGACAAGGCGGGCTTCCAGATGGATGTGAAGGAAACCTTCCATAACGGCTTCACCTTTGACAAGGTCTATGTGGAGGACACCCGGGGCCTGGACGAGAACGACCGGGAGGTACTCAAGTACCGGGAGGTGCAGGTGAATTACCGGAATGCCGACGGCGTCCGGCTCTGCCTGTTCGCCCACCCGGACATGGAGGAGATCACCGATTCGGAAAGCCCCGTGGCCCAGACCGCCCAGATCGGCGGCGTGACGGTTTCCTACCACCGTGACCACTATAAATTCGTCCCCGCGAACTATGAGCTGAGCGAAGCGGAGAAGCAGTGGCAGGAGATTCCCGGCAACTACATTTCCTACGGGTCTGACGCGGTGGAGGAAACCGACGTGGCCTTTGCCTGCTGGGAAAAGGACGGGGCGGACTATTCCATCATGGACTCCGGGGCGAAGGCAAGCCCCCAGACCTTGTTCGCCATGGCGGCGGAACTGATTCAGGGATAAAAATGCCTTCCCCTTTGGGGAAGGTGGCAGCCCGAAGGGCTGACGGAAGAGGACGATATGGAAGGCCGGGAGAAATGCGGATGCACCTCTCCCGACCTCGCTTTGCTCGGCCACCCTCATGAATAAAGGTATGATTGCCACCGGCAATCATTGGCAACACAGATTCGCTGCGCGGAGCACCACCCCAAAGGGGAGGGCTTTTTCTGTTAGTCCCATCGGGAAACAATCAAACCAACGATAAATCCCAAAACGGCGGGGCACACCCAGCCTAAGCCCAGCGAGTACAGGGGCAGCACCTTCCCCGCAAAGGCCGTCAGCGTGCCCAGCAGAGCACTGCCCGGCACCATGCCGGAGACGGCCCCGATCATGTCGAACACCGCCGCCACCAGCGTAAAGGCGGTGGTCCAGACATAGACGCCCCTGCGGTTCCCGTAAGCCTTGCCGAACAGAGCCAGCAGCACCAGCGTGATGGCGAGGGGATACAGGAACATGAGCACCGGCACGCACCATGCCACAATGGAGGACAGACCGAAATTGGCGATTCCGAAGGAAACCACACTGAAAATGAACGCCCACAGGTTGTAACCCGGCCCCTTCGGGAACATATCCACGAAGGCCTTGGAGCAGCTGGTGACCAGCCCGATGGCGGTTTTCAGACAGGCGAAGGTGACGATGGCAGTGAGCAGCACCGAGCCGGCGGCGTGAAAAAAGTGGTCGGCAATCAGGCCCAGCACCTCGCCGCCGTTGGCGGCCCCTTCACAGATGGGGGCGCTCTGGGCGCAGATCAGGGTGATGAACAGGTAGATCAGGCCCATGAACAGGCAGCTGAAAATCCCGGCCTTCGCGGTATTAGATGCGATATCTTCCGGCTGCTGAATGCCGTGGGAACGCACCACATCAATGACCACGATGCCAAAGGCCAGACCTGCCAGCGCGTCCAAGGTGTTGTAGCCCTCCAGAAAGCCCCGGAAGAAGGCCCCGCCCGCAGTTTCATAGCCTGCCGCCGGTGTGACGGAAGAAACGCCGGTGATGGGTCTGAGCAGCGCGGCAATCACCAGCACCGCCAGAAACAGCAGGAACACGGGATTCAGCCATTTTCCGATCCACGTCATGATTCCGCCGGGTTTCAGGGAAAAATACAGGGTGGCGGCGAAGAAAACCAAGGAAAACAGGGCAAGAAACAGCCCCTCATGCCCGGCGGGCAGCAGCTTCACCGCGCCCACGGTGAAGGCGGTGCTGGCGCACCGGGGAATGGCGAACAGGGGGCCGATGGTGAGGTACAGCAGGGTGCAGAAGAACAGGCTGTAGTTTTTCGATACCCGCCCGGACAGCTCCACCACGCCCTCGCTGCGGCTCAGGCCCAGCGCCACCACCGCCAGCATGGGGATGCCCACGGCGGTGACAAAGACGCCGAAAAAGGCGCTCCAAATGGAGCTGCCGGCGTCAATGCCCAGCTTTGCCGGGAAGATCAGATTGCCCGCGCCGAAGAACATGCCGAACAGCATGCTGGTGATGGCCACGGTTTCCTTGAAGGTAAGACTGCGTTTCATGGGAATGCCCCTTCCATAGTTGAATACCTGTATCCTATCGGATTTGCCCGCTTCCCGCAAGCGAAATTCGTTTTCTTCTAAAGAAACTTTTTGAAGAATAAGTTTCTTTATAATAGATTTTTTGAAGGAATTATGTTATAATTGCGGCAGCAGCCGAAAATGCAGGAGAAACCAGCAAAAAGTTGATTGTTACGCAACAAAGGAGACCCCTATGGCACAGATCAGTCACGAGATCGGAAAACGCATCCGCGCCTTCCGCAAGGCCCGGCATATGACGCTGGAGGAATTGGCGCAGATTCTCTGTAAGAACAAATCCACCCTGTCCAAGTACGAAACCGGGGAAATCGTGCTGGATATTGAAACAATTTACGAAATTTCCCGGGCTTTGGGCATTCACGTGGAGCAGCTGCTCTACTGCACCCCGGAGCGTGCCCCCATTCAGGAACCGGAGGCGCAGGCGAACTTTTTCAGCGGTCTGACCCAGTTCTACGGCTATTACTACGACGGGCGGGTGAACCGCGTTGTTGCCGCGGTGTTTGACGTGCTGCTCCTGTCGGAGGATCACCGCTACAAAATCATGGCGTACATGAATTTTACGGATTTTGACAGCTATCAGAATTGCGGCACCGCCTTCTGGGGCTATATGGAGCACTACGATGCCATCACCAACATCACCCTGACCAATCAGGCCTCCCCCATGGAGCGGGCCTTCTGCCAGATTCTTGCCACGTTTACGACCTCCGATACCATCTGGGGCCTGTTCACCGGCCTGTCCGCCCGGCCCATGATGCCGGTGGCTATCAAAATGCTGATCTCCAAGAAACGGCTTTCCATGGACGAGAGCCTGACCGGGAAGCTGAAGGTAACCAAAGAGGACATCCGGCTCATGAAGCATTATAATATGATGACGGTGCTTTGAGACGCCCTGACAGACCCCAAAGGCAGCAAAAGGGGAATTTAGCCTTCCCCTTTGGGGAAGGTGGCCGAGCGTTAGCGAGGTCGGAAGAGGCAAATACCGTTTCGCCGGACTGCTTCTGTGTGCCCAAAATAGTTCCGCCCTCTTCCGCCCCCTGCGGGGGCACCTTCCCCAGAGGGGAAGGCATTGCTGAGCTAAAGCACAATTTACCACATTATCGGCCCCTACAGTGGTTGACCAACGTATATGGAGCCTGAAGATTATGACTTGCAAATGCCATAAAAGTTGCTATAATGATACAAAGTATTATGGCGAAGTGTGCCTGTAGGAGAGGAATCAGCCCATGTCTCTGCGAGCGAAACTCTATCAATTCTGGATGAAGAACCGGCCCAAAAGCCTCAGCGCCACCAAGGTTATTGCTGCCGTTTTCGCTGCGATTATCCTGCTGGGGGCGCTGCTGCTGAATCTGCCGGCTGCCTCCCGAAACGGGGTGTCGGCGGGATTTCTTCCGGCGCTGTTCACCGCGACCTCGGCAACCTGCGTCACCGGCCTGTCCCTGTTTGACACCTGGAGCCAGTGGAGCGGCTTCGGTCAGATTGTGCTGCTGTGCCTGATTCAGATTGGCGGACTGGGCTTCATGTCGGCGGCGACGCTGATCGTTTTCCTGCTGCGGCGGCGTATCGGTTTAAAGCAGCGGCTGGTGATGGCTCAGGCCCTCAGCGTGGGTGACATCAACGGCATCGTCCGGCTTCAGAAAATGGTTCTCAAGGGGAGCTTCCTCTTTGAAGGCATCGGCGCGGCAATTTTGTTTCTGCGGTTTTTGCCGGAATATGGCCCGGTTCAGGCCCTCAAATGGGGCGTTTTTCACGCGGTTTCCGCCTTCTGCAACGCGGGCTTCGACATTTTCGGAAAGCTGGAGCCCGGCTCCAGCGTGATGGCTTTCCAGTCAGACCCTCTGGTGCTGCTGACCCTGATGGCCCTGATTATCGTGGGCGGGCTGGGTTTTCTCGTCTGGGAGGAGATTCTGGAACGGAAGCGCTTTCGGGATTTCAGCGTGTATACCCGGCTGGTGCTGGTGACGACCCTTGCGCTGATTCTGTCCGCGTGGGTTCTCACCTGTGTTCTGGAATGGAACAACCCGGCGACGCTGGGGGGAATGCCCGTTGGAGACAAGATTCTCAACGGTCTGTTCCAATCCGTGACCCTGCGCACCGCTGGCTTTGCCTCGGTGGATCAGGGGGCCCTGACCGACGCGGGCAAGGCGGTGTGTATGTTCTTCATGCTCATCGGCGGCTCCTCCGGTTCCACGGCAGGCGGCCTGAAAACCGTGACTTTTATTGTGCTGGTGCTGTTCCTGGCCTCTCGGGCACGGGGCAGAAGCCGGGTGTGCGTGTTCCAGCGGACCATTCCTCAGGGACAGGTGCTGGACGCCATGACCATCGCCTTCATGATGGTGAGTCTTGCGCTGCTGGGCGGCGTTTTTATCAGCGCCACGTCTCCCGTGGCCTTTACGGACGCCCTGTACGAGGCGGTGTCCGCGCTGGGCACCGTGGGCCTGACGGCGGGGGCCACGGGGCGCTTAAGCATCGCGTCTCAGATTCTGATTATTATTTTTATGTATTTCGGCAGGGTAGGCGTGCTGACCATCAGCATGGGCTTCCTGGAAGGAGACAAAGCAGAAGAACGCTTCCGCTACGCGGAGACAAAGCTGCTCATCGGATAGGAGAATGTGTATGAAATCTTACATTGTCATTGGTTTGGGCCGGTTCGGTCAGACCCTTGCCCGGCAGCTGTGTATGCTGGGCGCGGAGGTGCTGGCGCTGGATAAGCGGGGCGATCTGGTGCAGCAGGTGGCGGACGACGTGACCCACGCGGTGGTGGGCGACGGGCAGGACAAGGAGGTTCTGCGGGCGTTGGGTGCCCGGAATTTCGACTGCGCCATCATTGCCATCGGCAGCAATCTTGCCGCCTCTGTGCTCACCGCCATGAATCTCAAGGAGCTGGGCGTGCCCTACGTCATCTGCAAGGCCCACGACGAGACCCACCGGAAGGTGCTGGAAAAGCTGGGCGTGGACCGGGTCATCATCCCCGAGCAGGAGAACGCCCAGCGGCTGGCCCGGAGCCTGAATTCCCACAACGTTCTGGAATATATCGAGCTGAGCGAGGACTACGGCATTCTGGAAATTCCCGCCCCGAAGAGCTGGATTGGCAAGACTATCAAAGAGCTGAACGTCCGGGCCAAGCTGGGCGTGAACATCATCGCCGTGGAAAACGACAAGAAAACCAACGTGTCTCCCTCGGCGGACTACTGCATCGCCGAAGGCGATGTGATGGTGGTGCTGGGGGACAACTACGCCCTTGAGGCGGTGCAGAAGCTGTGATGGAGCAGGTGATTACGTCCCGGAAAAATCCCTTATTACAGCAGGTGCGAAAGCTGCTTTCCTCCCGCAAGGCACGGGAGGAAGCGGGGCTGTACGCGGCGGACGGCATCAAGCTGCTTGCCGAAGCAGTGCGCTACTGCCCGGGACTGGACACGGTGATTCTGTCCGAGGGTGTGGAAGCGGAACTACCTGAAAATGTGCGCCTGATTCGGGTGCCGGAGGACGTGATGGCCTCCGTTTCTCCCATGGAGACCCCGCAGGGGGCGCTGTTTCTGTGCCGCCTGCCGGAAAAAAAGGCGTTCGTTCCGACCCCCGGAATGCTGCTGCTGGACGGCATCCAGGACCCGGGAAATTTGGGCACCATCCTGCGGACGGCGGATGCGCTGGATATTCCCGCAGCCCTTCTGGATGGCTGCGCCGACCCCTACAGCCATAAGGTGGTTCGGGCCAGTATGGGGGCGGTGTTCCGCGTCCAGCCGGTGCTGACCACATGGGAAGAGGTCAGCGAAAAGTGCCGTCAGGCGGGCATTCCCGTCGGCGTCACCGCGCTGAGTCCCCGGGCCAAAGACCTTCGGCAGGCAGAGTTGCGAACCATGGCGGTAGTCATTGGCAGCGAGGGCCGGGGCGTCCGGCAGGAAATTCTTGACAGCGCGGATGCCGAGCTGATCATTCCCATGAATCCCCACTGTGAATCCCTGAACGCCGCCGTGGCGGCGGCCATCGTCCTTTGGCAGATGAAGCAGTAACTTACAGAAAAAGCAAGGTGAACGAAAATGCTGGTACACTGGATATGGCTGGCCCACCGTCCGGCGGTGAGCGATCGGCTGAAAGCGGCGCTGCTGGAGCATTTTCGTGACCCGGAGGCGGTATTTTTCGCGGATGAAGCCGCTCTGAATCCGGTTCCCGGCCTGACGGCGGAGGCCCGGGAAGCGCTGATGGATAAGAACCTGGGGCCCTCCGAGGAAATTCTGGAGGATTGCCGCCGGAAGCGGCTGGGGGTTCTGACCCTTCAGGACGCGGCGTATCCTGTCAGACTGAAAAACATCCCCGACCCGCCGGTGGTTCTCTACTACAAGGGGCAGCTTCCGGATTTTGACGCCATCCCGGTCATCGGCGTGGTGGGCACCCGGAAGGCGTCGGCCTACGGCCTGACGGTTGCCAAGCGCATGGGCTACCAGATCGGAAAATGCGGCGGTGCGGTGGTGTCCGGGCTGGCCTACGGCATTGATGGGCTAGCCATGTCCGGGGCGCTGACCGCCGGGGCAACGACCATCGGCGTGCTGGGCTGCGGCGCGGACATTGTGTACCCCCAGTCCAACCGGGCGCTGTTCCGGGACGTGGAAAGCTACGGCTGCATTCTCAGTGAGTTTGCTCCGGGACAGCCTGCGGCGAAGTGGACCTTCCCCAAGCGGAACCGGATCATCAGCGGCCTGAGCTGCGGGGTGCTGGTGGTGGAAGCGCCGGAAAAAAGCGGCGCGCTGATCACCGCCCGGCTGGCGCTGGAGCAGGGCCGGGATGTGTTCGCGGTGCCGGGAAATATCGACATTCCCACCTGTGCCGGCAGCAACGCCCTTCTGCGGGACGGGGCTATCATGGTCTCCTCCGGCTGGGACGTGCTCAGCGAATATCAGGCCCTTTTCCCGGATAAAATTCACCGGGAAGACGGGGCGTCCTGCCAGCGGGCCTACCCGGACGAGGTTCACCGGGCCGAATTGGAAGCGGAAAAAGTCCCGCTCAGGGTGGCCCAAAACCCCCGGATTCCGGAGGAAATGTCGAATCTTAAGAAAAACTTAGAGAAGAAATCCATTGACAAGGAGCCACGGGAGGCTTATAGTGACGTCAATGCGAACCTTTCCGGGCTGTCTTCGGAGGAGCGTCAGATCGTGGCGGCCCTTCAGGGCGGACAGCGGCTGGTGGACGATGTGATTGCCGAAACCGGGATGACCACCGGGAAGCTTCTGGGCGTCCTGACGATGCTGGAGCTGAAGGGCATCATAAAACGTCTGCCGGGAAAGCAAATATGTCTAAGGAAGCTCTGAATAAGTCGGCAAGAGCTGACAGCGAGAGATTTTGATTCGTTTTTGGTTTGGAAAACAGAGGAATACTGTATGTATTTCCTGTTTTTCAAACTGCACTGTCGGAGCAAAAGATCCGCTGCTCAGCCGCAGGCGATTTGTTCAGAGGTTCCTTAAAGTAATGAAACGGAGAATTTTGAGAATATGGGTAAGACCAACAATCTTGTGATCGTGGAGTCCCCCTCCAAGGCAAAGACCATCGGGCAGTACCTCGGCCCCGGCTACACCGTCAAGGCCAGCATGGGCCACCTGCGGGACCTGCCCAAGAGCAAAATGGGCGTGGATATCGAGCATAATTTTGCCCCTCAGTATATTCCGGTGCGGGGCAAGGAGGCTCTCATCAAGGAACTGAAGACAGAGGCCGCCAAGGCGGACACCGTCTATCTCGCAACCGACCCGGACCGGGAGGGCGAGGCCATTTCCTGGCACCTGAAGGAGCTTCTGGGCCTGCCCGACGGCAAAGCCCAGCGGGTGACCTTCAATGAAATTACGAAAAAGGTAGTGAAGGATTCTATCCAGCATCCCCGGGATATCGACTACAATCTGGTGGATGCCCAGCAGGCTCGCCGGATTCTGGACAGAATCGTTGGCTACGAACTATCGCCCCTGCTGTGGAAGAAAGTGCGCCGGGGGCTTTCCGCGGGCCGCGTGCAGTCCGTTGCCACCCGGCTGGTGGTGGACCGGGAGAATGAAATCCGGGCCTTCCAGCCCAGGGAATACTGGTCGCTGGATGTGACCCTCAATCGGGTGGGGAAACCGGGTTCCTTTGTGGCTCACTATTACGGCAGCCCCAAAAAGCGGGAGCTGGAAAATGAAGAGCAGACCAATGCCGTCCTTGCCGACATCACCGGGAAGGAATTTACCGTTACCGATGTGAAGAAGGCGGAGAAAAAGCGCTCCTCCGCCCCTCCCTTCACCACCTCCACCTTACAGCAGGAGGCCTCCCGAAAGCTGGGCTTCACCCCCAAGAAGACCATGATGGTGGCTCAGCAGCTGTACGAGGGCGTGGAAATTGCCGGCGAGGGCACCACGGGTCTCATCACCTATATGCGTACCGACTCTCTGCGGCTGTCCGACGAAGCCATGGACGCTGCCGCCGACTTTATTTGCAGCCGTTACGGGAAGAACTATTATTACGGCAGCCATCATGTATTCAAGACCAGGGCCGGGGCGCAGGATGCCCACGAAGCCATCCGCCCCTCCCATGTGGAGCTGGAGCCGGAGCGGGTGAAGGGGAGCCTGACCGCCGACCAGTATAAACTGTATAAGCTCATCTGGAGCCGATTCCTTGCCACCCAGATGGCAAACGCCGTGTTTGACACGGTTTCCATCGACTGTGAATGCGCCGAACACGTATTCCGGGCCAGCCACCAGAGTATGCGCTTCCCCGGCTTCATCGCCGTGTATGAGGAAGGCCGGGACGACGACGGCGAGGCCGTCGGCTCTCCGCTGCCGGATCTCGCGGCAGGGGACAAGGCGGTTTCTGTCAAAAACGAGAAAGCCCAGCACTTCACCCAGCCTCCTGCCCGGTATACCGAGGCAACGCTGGTCAAGGCCATGGAGGAAAAGGGCGTGGGCCGTCCCTCCACCTATGCCGCTACCGTCTCCACCATTCAGGATCGAGAGTATGTCATCAAGCAGGACAAGCGTCTTGTGCCCACCCCGCTGGGCGAGATCGTCACGGGCCTGATGATGGAGCGGTTCAATGACATCATTGACGTGGAATTCACCGCCAACATGGAGTCCCGGCTGGACGCCGTGGAGGAGGGCAAGCAGCAGTGGCAGGCATTGCTTGCGGACTTTTACGCGGGCTTCAGCAAGGAGCTGAAGGACGCCGAGGAGGCGCTGGAGGGCGTTCATCTGAAGGTACCGGAGGAGGAAACCGACGAGGTCTGCGAGCTGTGCGGGCGGAAAATGGTTATCAAAACGGGCCGGTTTGGCCGGTTTTTGGCCTGTCCGGGCTTCCCGGAGTGCCGGAATACCAAGCCGCTGGTGGAGCGGATGCCCGGACGGTGCCCCAAGTGCGGCAGCGGGATGCTCAAGCGGAAATCCAAGAAGGGCTACGCCTACTACGCCTGCGAAAAGGGCGCGGAGTGCGGCTTCATGACCTGGGATGTGCCCACGGCAGAGGACTGCCCCGAGTGTGGACAGACCCTGTTCAAGAAGGCGGGCAAGGGCCGCAACAAGCCCTTCTGCATCAACGAAAACTGCTCCAAATTCCTGCCGGAGGACCAGCGGGGCTACTATAAGAAAAAGACGGCGGAATCTGCGGAAACGGCGGAGTCCGGGGAAGAACCGGAGAAGAAGCCTGCCAAAAAGGCAGCGGCGAAAAAGACTGCCGCCAAGAAAACAACGAAAACCACCACCAAAAAGACCGCCAAAAAGAAGGAGGCCTGAATATGCAGGTGAAAGTCATCGGCGCGGGCCTTGCCGGGTGCGAGGCGGCGTGGCAGCTGGCAAACCGGGACATCGACGTGCTTCTGTACGAGATGAAGCCCAAGAAAATGACCCCCGCCCATCACAGCCCGGATTTTGCCGAACTGGTGTGCTCCAACTCCCTCCGGGGCGACCGGCTGGAAAACGCGGTGGGCCTTCTCAAGGAAGAGCTGCGGCGCTTAGACAGCCTGATTCTCTCCTGCGCCGAGGCGACTCGGGTGGAAGCGGGGGGCTGTCTGGCGGTTGACCGGGGCGGCTTTTCCCGGATGGTGACGGAAAAAATCCGGAATCATCCCAGAATCACGGTCATTGAGGAAGAAGTGACCGAGATTCCTGAAGGGCCTGTGATCATCGCCACCGGCCCGCTGACTTCTGACGCACTGAGCAAGGCCATTGGCGAATACTTCGGCGAAACCGGGTATCTCCACTTTTTCGACGCCGCCGCGCCGCTGGTGACGGCGGAGTCCATCGACATGAACCTTGCATGGTGGCAGTCCCGGTACGACCGGGGCACGCCGGATTATGTAAACTGCGCCATGAACCGGGAGGAATATGAAGCCTTCTGGAACGCCCTGACCACCGCCGAGGAAGCGGAGGTGCACGGCTTTGAGGATAAGAACGTCTTTGAAGGCTGTATGCCCGTGGAGGTCATGGCCCGCCGGGGGTTTGACACCCTGCGCTACGGCCCCCTGAAGCCTGTTGGTCTCACCGACCCCAACACCGGGAAGGAGCCTTACGCGGTGGTGCAGCTGCGGCAGGACAACGCCATGGGCACCATTTTCAATTTGGTGGGCTTCCAGACCCATTTGAAGTTCGGCGAGCAGAAGCGGGTGTTTTCCATGATTCCCGCTCTGAAAAACGCGGAATTTGTCCGCTACGGGGTCATGCACCAGAACACCTTCCTGCAAAGCCCAAAATTGCTGGACAGATACTACGCCGACCGCCGCAACCCTTTGGTTGCCTTTGCCGGGCAGATGACCGGCGTGGAGGGGTATGTGGAATCCACCGCCTCCGGGTATCTGACGGCGGTTGCCATGGCGGCGAAGGTACAGGGGCGGCCCCTGCCGGAGTTCCCCAAGACCACCGCCATCGGCGCGCTGGGGCTGTACATCAGTGACGAGAGCGTGGAATCTTTCCAGCCCATGAATATCAATTTCAGCATTATCGCTCCTCTGGAGCAGCGGATTCGCAAGAAAGCGGAAAAGAACCTTGCCATTTCCCAGCGGGCGCTGGCGGTCATCGACGCCCTGAAGGAAGCCGGCATCTAAAGAAAGAGGTGTACCTATGAAGATCATTCTGGACGCCATGGGCGGTGACAACGCGCCGGAGGCCCCCGTACTGGGCGCGCTGGACGCGGTAAAGACCTACGGCGCGGACATTATTCTGGTGGGCCGGGGGGAGGAAATTCTGGAGGTTCTGAAAAAGAACGGACTGGATAACCTGCCTGAGGGTATTGAGATTGCCCACGCCGACGACGTGGTGGATATGCACGACGACCCCGGCACGTTGATTCACAAGCGGAAGAATTCCTCCATGGTGGTGGGCCTGAAAATGCTTGCCGACGGCAAGGGCGACGCCTTTGTGTCCGCCGGTTCCACCGGGGCCCTGCTCACCGGCGCGACGCTGCTGGTCAAGCGGGTGCGGGGCATCCGCCGGGCGGCCATGGCCCCTGCCATGCCCACCAAGGCGGGCACCAAGGTCATTATCTGCGACTGCGGCGCCAACGCCGAGTGCACCCCGGAATTTCTGCTGCAATTCGGTTTGGTGGCATCCGCTTACAGTAAGTATACGCTGGGCGTGGAGAACCCCCGGGTGGGCCTTCTCAACATCGGCGCCGAGGATTCTAAGGGCACCCAGCTGCAAAAAGATGCTTACGTTCTGCTGAAGGACGCGGCTGACAAGGGCCTGCTGAATTTTACCGGCAATGTGGAGGCCCGGGACGTGCCTCTGGGCGCGGTGGACGTGGTGGTCTGCGACGGCTTTAGCGGCAACGTGCTGATTAAGTCCATCGAGGGCACCGCCATGTTCATGGGAAGTATGCTCAAGCGGATGTTCAAGAAAAACTTAGGCTCCAAGCTGGGATACCTCTTGTGCCGCTCCGGCGTGAAGGATCTCACCAAACTCCTTGACTACCGGGAAATTGGCGGCACCCAGTTCCTCGGCATCAAAAAGCCCGTCATCAAGGCCCACGGCTCCTCTGACGCGCTGGCCTTCCGCAACGCGGTAAAGCAGGCCATGACGGCGGCAGAAGGAAACTTCACCGCCCAGTTAGAGCAGACCCTGGCGGCCCTGAAGGGAAGTGAAGCCGATGCTTAAGGACTTGGAAGCGGTCATCGGCTACAAGTTTCACAATATCTCTCTGCTGCAAAACGCCCTGACCCACTCCTCCTACGCCAATGAGCGCTGGCACAACAGCCTGCTCAGCAACGAGCGGCTGGAATTTCTGGGGGACAGCGTGCTGGGAATGCTGGTGGCGGAGTACCTGTACCGGAACTTTCCCAACCGCCCCGAGGGCGAACTGACCCGGATGCGGGCGGACATGGTCTGCGAACAGACGTTGGCGGCGGCGGCGGAACGCATCGGTTTGGGCAAATACCTGCTGCTCGGTCACGGCGAGGAGCAGGGCGGCGGCAGAACCCGCAGCTCCATCCTGGCGGACGCCATGGAATCCGTAATCGCCGCCAGTTTCCTGGACGGCGGCATGGAAGCGGCGCTGCAAATTGTCCGAACCTTCATTTTCGTGGAGGTGCCGGTGACGAAGCTGCACAACGCCGACTATAAGACCCAGCTGCAGGAGATGGTGCAGCAGAAGAAGAACCAGATTCTGTCCTATGAGCTGGTAGGCCAGTCCGGCCCCGACCACGACAAGAAATTTGACGTAGAGGTGTCTCTTAACGGCACCGTGGTGGGCTTTGGCAGCGGCAGCAGCAAGAAGCGGGCGGAGCAGGACGCGGCCCGGGCCGCCATCGAGAAGCTGTTCCCCGAGAATAATTGACAATTGACAGTTGATAGTTGACAGTTCAGAAGTCCTTACGGGAAAAGAAATAGACTCCTGTAGAACGAGCAATTTCATAATCCCCGGAGGGGATACCATAATTGTCAATTGTCAATTCTCAATTGTCAATTGCAATAGAGAGGAGAAACATTATGGAACTGTATGACAAGCTGCTGGAGGTTTCCAGAGCCTTTCGCATTGAATATGACTATCTTGGTTACGAAACCATCCAAATGGGCAACGTGAACCGTACTTATAAGGTGAATTTCCGCCTGCCGGACGGAAGCCCCAAGTCCTTTCTGGTGCAGAATGTCAATACCTACGCCTTCCGCAACCCAATCGGTCTGATGGACAACATCGACAAGGTCACGGAGCACATCCGGGCAAAAAAGCCGGGGCAGCTGGCTCTCCATTTTCACCACACCGCCGACCGCAAGACCTACCTCGCCGACGGCGAAAATTTCTGGCGGATGACCAATTATGTCCCCTCCGTTACCTTCAATACCGTGACGGACCTGAACGTGGTCCGCAACGCGGGCAAGGCCTTCGGCGAATTCCAGATGGATCTGGCGGATTTTGACATTTCCGAGCTGACGGAGACCATTCCGGGCTTCCACAATACCCGCAAGCGCTATGCCGACTTTCTGCGTTCCGTTCAGGAGGACAGGGCGGGCCGGGCTTCCCAGGTTCAGGAGGAAATCGACTACTTAATCAGCGTGCAGGAGCAGGCCTGCTGCCTGACGGATCTGTACAATGCCGGGCAGCTCCCCCTGCGGGTGACCCACAACGACACGAAGATCAACAATGTACTGTTCACCCCGGAAGGACATGAAGCCATGATTGTCATTGATCTGGACACTGTCATGCCCGGCCTCATCGGTCACGACTTTGGCGACGCCATCCGTTTTGCCGCCAACTTTGTGGAGGAGGACTGTCGGTCGCCGGAAAAGGCCGGGGTGAATCTGGAGGTGTTCCGGGCGTTCGCGGAGGGCTTCCTTTCCATGACTGCCGGGGCCATGACGGATACGGAGGTCAAAACCCTTGCCATGAGCTGCTTTGCCCTGACGGCTGAGCTGGCAACCCGGTTCCTTGCGGATTACCTGGACGGCGACCTGTACTTCAACATCAAGTGCCCAGACCACAACCTGATCCGCACCCGCTGCCAGATCGCACTGGCGAAGGATATGCGGAAGCACATGGACGAAATGGAACAAATCGTCCGCGACTGTGTCAGCAAGTGGAGATAATCATTGAGACGCCCGCCAGGGCGTCTCTTTTTTGAACTACCGCTTGCTGTATCCGGCACAATGTGTTATAATAAAACGAACTATGCAGAAAATAGGGGCATCGGCCCCCGTGCCGGCAAAACAAAGGGTGAATGGAAATGAAAATCAGAAAACCTGGTTTCCTGAATAGAACGGTATTGTCCAAAATCCTGCTGATTATGGCGCTGGATGTGGTCTCCACCATGGGTTCCTTTTTTCTTGGCCTGTGGTTTCGCTACGACTTTTCCTTTCAGGAGATCCGTGCGGAGCATCTGGCGGGCTTTCTGTCCGCCATCGGCCCCTGGTGCGCCATTACCGTGGTTGTGTTTGCGTGTTTCCGGCTGTACAGCAGTATCTGGGCGTTTGTAAGCACCTCGGAGGTTTTTCGCATCATCGGCGCCTATCTGGTGCTGGCGGTTCTCGGCGTGGCGTTGTTCCGCTTTGACGGCTTCCTGATGCCCCGGGCCAGTATGGTGGTGGGATTCTTAATCAGCTTTTTGTGTACGGTAGCCATTCGCTTTTCCTACCGCCTTTGGAGAACGGCTCAGAAAAGAATCAGCCACATGACCCACGCCTCCGGGGTGAAAAACGTTATGCTCATCGGCGCGGGGGATGCGGGCCGGGCGCTGGCGCTGGAGTTCAACAACAGCGACTTTGTGAAGGATCACCTGTCCTGCGTCATTGACGACAACCCGGTGAAGCTGAATAAACGCCTGTGCGGCGCACCCATTGTGGGCAACCGCTACGACATTCCCGAAATGGTGAAGCAGTATAAAATCAGCAAGATTATTTTTGCCATTCCCAGCTGCAGCGCGAAGACCCGCAAGGAAATTCTGGACATCTGCGCTGCCACCGGCTGTGAGGTGCAGCTGCTGCCGGGCATTTTCCAGATGGTCAACGGCGACGTCAGCGTCAGCAAGCTGCGCCGGGTGGACCCGCAGGATCTGCTGGGCCGGGACCCCATTCAGGTCAATCTGGAGGAAATCTTCGACTACATCCATGGGAAAGTGGTGCTGGTCACCGGCGGCGGCGGAAGCATCGGCAGCGAGCTGTGCCGGCAGATTGCCGGGGCGGGGCCGAAGCAGCTGATTATCTTCGACATTTACGAGAACAACGCCTACGATATCCAGATGGAGCTGAAGCGGAATTTCCCGGAGCTGAACCTTGTGGTGCTCATTGGTTCCGTGCGCAATACCAACCGGGTGGAATCCGTGGTGGGCAGGTATCAGCCGGATCTCATTTTCCACGCCGCGGCCCACAAGCATGTGCCGCTGATGGAGGACAGCCCCAACGAGGCCATTAAGAATAACGTATTCGGCACCTATAAGCTGGCAAAGGCCGCCGCAAAATACGGCGTCAAGCGGTTCGTGCTGATCTCCACGGACAAGGCGGTGAACCCCACCAACATCATGGGCGCCTCCAAGCGCCTGTGCGAGATGGTGGTGCAGATGATGAACCGGGAGTCAAAGACCGAGTTCGTGGCGGTTCGGTTTGGCAACGTCCTTGGCAGCAACGGCAGCGTGATTCCGCTGTTTAAAAAGCAGATTGAGGAGGGCGGCCCGGTCACCGTGACCCACCCTGACGTTATCCGCTATTTTATGACCATTCCCGAGGCGGTGAGCCTGGTGCTTCAGGCGGGGTACTATGCCAAGGGCGGCGAGATTTTCGTGCTGGACATGGGCGAGCCGGTGAAAATCGACACCATGGCCCGGAACATGATCCGCCTCAGCGGCTATGAGCCGGATGTGGACATCAAGATTGTATATACCGGCCTGCGCC
Source organism: Clostridiales bacterium (assembly GCA_022772525.1). Taxonomy (GTDB): domain Bacteria; phylum Bacillota; class Clostridia; order Oscillospirales; family Oscillospiraceae; genus Faecousia. Next base: position 36,870 of record JALFAD010000098.1, on the reverse strand, counting down.
CCGGCGAGAAGCTCTATGAGGAGCTGCTCATGAAGGAGGAGGGCATGCAGGAGACGGCGAACAAGCTCATCCACATCGGCAAGCCCATCGAAATGGACGATGAAAAATTCCGCCAGCAGCTGGAACGGCTTGACAAGGCCTGCAAGGCGGAGGTCAGCAATATGAAGGATATTGTGGCGGAAATTGTGCCAACCTATAAGAAGAAGCTGGAAGTTTAACGGGAAAAGGGGACAATTCATGTATCAGAAATATGGAAAACGGCTGCTGGATGTGCTCCTGTCGGGCTGCGCCATTGTGGTGCTGTCTCCCGTGTACCTGCTCATCGGCCTTGCCATCAAGCTGGACGATCCCGGCCCGGTATTCTTCCGGCAGAAGCGGGTGGGCATTCACAAAACCCACTTTGATATTTTGAAATTCCGCACCATGAAGTGCAGCACGCCCAGAGATGTGCCCACCCATCTGCTGGAAAACCCGGAGCAGTATATTACCCGGGTGGGCAGGGTGCTGCGGAAAACCTCGCTGGACGAGCTTCCCCAGATTTTCCAGATTTTTACGGGGAAAATGTCCATTATCGGCCCCCGGCCCGCCCTGTGGAATCAGTTTGATCTGATTGCCGAGCGGGACAAGTACGGTGCCAATGACGTTCGCCCCGGCCTGACCGGCTGGGCCCAGATCAACGGACGGGACGAGCTGCCCATTGACGTAAAGGCCCGGTTTGACGGGGAGTACGTGGAAAAAATCAGCTTTCTGTTCGACTGCCAGTGCTTTTTCGGCACCATCGCCTCGGTGCTGAAGTCCGACGGGGTTGTCGAGGGCGGCACCGGTCAGCTGGAGAAGGAGAAAAAGAAGCAATGAAGCGGATTCTGATTACCGGTGCCGGAAGCTATATCGGCCTGCATGTGAAGGACTGGCTGGCGCGGCGGCCTGAGGATTATCAGGTGGAAATGCTCAGTCTGCGCTCTGAGGGCTGGCGGGAGCATTCCTTTCAGGGCTTTGACGCGGTTCTGCACGCGGCGGGCATCGTCCACCAGCCCCAATCCAAGGACGACCCTTCTCAGGCGGAGCTGTATGACCGGGTGAACCACCGGCTCACCGTGGAGGTGGCCCAAAAGGCAAAAAACGAGGGTGTGGGCCAGTTCCTTTTCTTAAGCACCGAGAGTGTGTATGGCCTTCACGCCCCGGTGGGAAAGGTCGTCACCATTACGAAGGACACCCCAATCCGCCCCGTTGACAATTACGGTATCAGCAAGGCAAAAGCGGAGGAAGACCTTGCCGCCCTCCGGGACGAACACTTCAAGGTTGTCATTCTGCGCCCGCCCATGATTTACGGAAAAGGCTGCAAGGGGAACTACCAGACGCTGGCGAAGCTGGCAAAGAAGCTGCCGGTCTTTCCTCTGGTGGAAAATCAGCGTTCCATGCTGTATATCGACAATCTGTGCGAGTTTGTCCGCTTGCTGGTGGAGGACGGGGCCGACGGCCTATATTGCCCCCAGAACGCGGAATACGTCTCGACTTCCGATATGGTGAACCGGATTGCCCACGCAAACGGCCACGGGCTCCTGATGGTTCGGGGCCTTGGCTGGGCGCTGAAGCTGCTCGCGCCCATGACAGGCATGGTAGACAAGGCCTTTGGCAGCCTGTGCTATGACCGGGCTCTAAGCGATTACCCCCAAAACTACTGTGTCAGAACCTTTGACGAATCCATTTTGGAGACGGAGGGGGTCAGCCAATGAAAAAGGACATTCTGTTTGCCTGCCAGTTTTTTTACCCGGAGTATATTTCCTCGGCCCAGCTTCCCTTCGATACGGCAAGGACGTTGAAGGCGGCGGGATACTCCGTGGATGTGCTGTGCGGCTACCCCCGGGAATATCTGGACGGTTCTGGCATCCCCGTGGAGGAGGCGGTGGAGGGAATCCACATCCGGCGTCTCAAATACATCCAGATGGACCGCTCCGGCTTTCTGGGACGGATTGTCAACTACTTTTCCTTCACCTTTATGGTGCTGCTGAATCTGCCGAAGCTGCGTTCTTACCGCTCCATTGTGGTTTATTCCAACCCGCCGGTTCTGCCTTGGATTGTCTCCTGGGCAAAGGCACTGTTCGGTACGAAGCTGGTGTTCGTGGCCTATGACCTCTACCCTGAGGTGGCGACGGTGACGCAGACGCTGGGGGAGGGAAACCCCATCTGTAAGCTCATGAACCACATCAACCGCTGTATCTGCCGTCGGGCGGATCGGATCGTGGCCCTGTCCGGCGAGATGAGGGCCTACATTTTAAACCACCGGAACTATCCCGAAAACGCCGTCCGGGTGATTCCCAACTGGTACGCCGATCACGGCGTGGTTACCCCAAACCGGGAGAATAACCCCTTCCGGCAGGTGACGAGGGGGCGGTTCACCGTGTCCTACTTCGGCAACATGGGCACCATGCAGGATATGCAGACCATTTTGCAGGCGGTGCGGGAACTGAAGGACGAGGACGTTTTCTTCCTGTTCGCCGGGCACGGCAACAAAATGGAGGCCCTGAAGCAGACGGTTCAGGCGGAGGGCATCGAAAACATCGCCGTCTATCCCTTCCTCCACGGGCAGGACTTTCAGAATGCACTGGAAATCAGCGACTGCGCGCTGGTGACGCTGGTGCCCGGAGCCACGGGCTTGTGCGTTCCCAGTAAGACCTACAGCTATATGATGCAGGGCATCCCGCTGCTGGCGGTCATGGACGAGGGGGACATCGTCTCGGATATCGAACAGGGTGCGGGCCGCTGGGTCCGGAACGGCGAGGGCGGACTTCTGGCGCAGTACATCCGGGAAATGAAAGCGGATCCCCAGAGCTTACAGCAGATGCGCCTTACCTGCCGGCGGCTTTATGAGACGAAATATACGGAAGAAATCTGTACGAAGCAATATATTTCCCTGTTCCGGGAGCTGCTGGGGCAGGCTTAGGAGAGAAGCATATGAGCATTTTTGCCAATAAAACCCTGATGATCACCGGCGGTACTGGTTCCTTCGGCAACGCGGTGCTGAATCGGTTTCTGAATACGGACATCGCTGAAATCCGCATTTTTTCCCGGGACGAGAAAAAGCAGGACGATATGCGCCACGAATTTCAGGCAAAGCTGCCGGAAGCGGCGAATAAAATCAAATTTTTCATCGGTGATGTTCGGGACATCCAGTCGGTGAGCAGCGCCATGCACGGCGTGGACTACATCTTCCATGCCGCCGCTCTGAAGCAGGTGCCCTCCTGTGAGTTCTTCCCCATGGAGGCGGTGAAAACCAACGTATTCGGCACGGACAATGTGCTGACCGCCGCCATTGACGCCGGGGTGAAAACCGTTATCTGCCTGTCCACCGACAAGGCGGCCTATCCCGTCAACGCCATGGGCACCTCCAAGGCCATGATGGAGAAGGTCATTGTGGCGAAGTCCCGCACCGTATCTCCCGAGGCCACCAAAATCTGCTGCACCCGCTACGGCAACGTCATGTGCTCCCGGGGCAGCGTCATCCCCCTGTGGATCGACCAAATCAAGGCGGGCAATCCCATCACCATCACGGAACCCAATATGACCCGGTTCATCATGAGCCTGGAGGAAGCGGTGGATTTGGTGCTCTTTGCCTTTGAGCACGGCACCAGCGGCGACATTCTGGTGCAGAAGGCCCCGGCCTGCACCATCGCGGTGCTGGCTCAGGCGGTGACGGAGCTGTTCCACCCCGGTCACGAGATCAAGGTTATCGGCATCCGCCACGGCGAAAAGATGTACGAGACGCTGCTGACCAACGAGGAGTGCGCCCATGCCATCGATTTGGGAAACTTCTACCGGGTGCCCTGCGATAAGCGTGACTTAAATTACGACAAATACTTCCGGGTGGGCGATGTGGAGCGCAACGTCCTGACGGAGTTCAATTCCAACAATACCCAGCTTCTGGACGTGGAGCAGGTGAAGCAGAAGCTTCTGTCCCTCGCTTACATCCGGGAAGAGCTGGAAGCCATGAAGCAGGAGCGCTGAGAAAACAGGAGGGCAGACCATGAATATTCTGATTACCGGCGCGGCGGGATTTGTGGGGAAAAACCTGAGCGCGGCTTTACGCTGTCTGCAAAACGGCACGGACAGAACCCGGCCCGGCCTGTCCATCGGGGAATTATATCTGTACGACAAGGATTCCCCGACGGAACTGCTGGAGAAAGCCTGCGAAAAGGCGGATTTTGTGTTCAACCTTGCCGGGGTGAACCGCCCGAAAGAGCAGGAGGAATTCATGGAGGGTAATTTCGGCTTCGCCTCCACGCTGCTGGACACGCTGAAAAAACATCACAATCCCTGCCCCGTCATGCTGTCCTCCTCCATTCAGGCGACGCTGGTGGGACGCTACGCGGAAGGGGGCTACGGCCTGTCCAAGAAGGCAGGGGAGGAGCTGTTCTTCCGCTACGGCGAGGAAACCGGCGCGAAGGTGCTGGTGTACCGCTTTCCCAACCTGTTCGGCAAGTGGTGCCGCCCCAACTACAACAGTGTCGTGGCAACCTTCTGCTATAACTACGCTCACGACCTGCCCATTACCGTCAGCGACCCGGCGGTGGAGCTGGAAATGCTGTACATTGACGATCTGGTTGCCGAAATGCTGGACGCGTTGGAGGGGAAAGAGCACCACTGTGAATTTGAGGGCCTGACCACCATCCTGACGGATGCGGGCCGCTACTGCGCCGCGCCCGTGTCCCACCGGGTCACGCTGGGTCAAATCGTCTCCCTGCTGGACAGCTTCAAGGCGCAGCCCCAGACCCTCCTTATGCCGGAGATTCCCGAGGGCAGCTTTGCGAAAAAGCTGTATTCCACCTACCTTTCCTACCTGCCGCAGGAAAAGGCAGCCTTTCCCCTGAAAATGAACGTGGATGCCCGGGGCAGCTTCACGGAGCTGCTGAAAACCGAAAACTGCGGCCAGTTCAGCGTGAATATTTCCAAACCCGGCATCACCAAGGGCCAGCACTGGCACCACACCAAGTGGGAATTTTTCATCGTGGTCTCCGGAAAGGGCCTTATCCAGCAGCGGAAAATCGGCACAGAGGAAGTGCTGAATTTTGAAGTTTCCGGCGAGAAAATTCAGGCGGTGCATATGCTTCCCGGCTATACTCACAACATCATCAATCTGTCTAAGACAGAGAACCTTGTGACGCTCATGTGGGCCAACGAGCGGTTTGACCCGGCCTGGCCCGACACTTTTTTTGAGGTGGTAGAGTGATGGAAATGAAGCTGGACTACTCCGACATTTCTTTCAAAAATAACGGCAAATTGAAGCTTTTAATCATTGTGGGCACCCGCCCGGAGATCATCCGGCTGGCGGCGGTGATCAACAAGTGCCGCACCTATTTTGACTGCATTCTGGCCCACACGGGACAGAACTACGACTATAATCTCAACGGCATTTTCTTCCGGGATTTAGGCCTAAAAGACCCGGAGGTGTATATGAACGCGGTGGGCGACGATCTGGGCGCCACCGTGGGCAACATTATCAACTGCTCCTATAAGCTCATGACCCAGATCAAACCCGACGCCATGCTGATTCTGGGGGACACCAATTCCTGCCTGTCCGCCATTCCTGCCAAGCGGCTGCACATTCCCATTTTCCACATGGAGGCTGGCAACCGCTGCAAGGATGAGTGCCTGCCGGAGGAAACCAACCGCCGGATTGTGGACATCATTTCCGACGTGAATCTGGCCTATTCCGAGCACGCCCGGAAGTACCTCCACGAGTGCGGCCTGCCCAAGGAGCGCGTTTATGTCACCGGCTCCCCCATGGCAGAGGTGCTCCACGCGAATCTTGCGTCTATCGAAGCATCCGATGTGCATAAACGTCTGGGCCTTGAGAAGGGAAGATACATCCTGCTATCGGCCCACCGGGAGGAAAACATCGACACTGAGAAGAATTTCTTCTCCCTGTTTCGCGCTATCAACGCCATGGCGGAGAAGTACGATATGCCCATTCTCTACTCCTGCCATCCCCGCTCCAAGAAGCGGTTGGAAGCCACCGGCTTCCAGCTGGACAGGCGGGTGATTCAGAGCACCCCGCTGGGCTTCCACGACTATAACTGTTTGCAGATGAACGCCTTCGCGGTGGTGTCCGATTCCGGCACCCTGCCGGAGGAAAGCAGCTTCTTTACCTCCGTGGGGCATCCCTTCCCGGCGGTGTGCATCCGCACCTCCACGGAACGCCCCGAGGCCCTGGACAAGGGCTGCTTTGTGCTGGCGGGCATCGACGAAAGGCATCTTTTGCAGGCGGTGGACACTGCCGTGGAGATGAACCGGAACGGCGATTACGGCATTCCGGTTCCTGACTATGTGGAAGAAAACGTATCCACCAAGGTGGTGAAGATCATCCAGTCCTACACCGGCGTGGTGGACAAGATGGTCTGGCGAAAGGATTGATTTTCGGGAGGTGAGCGCGGTGAAGTACCTGTTCATCAACACCGTGGCGGGCTATGGCAGCACGGGCCGCATCGCGGCGGACAAATGCCGGGAGCTGAATGCGCAGGGACACACCTGCGTCCTCGCCTACGGACGGATGAAAACCGGCTGTGACGATATTCAGACGGTGAAAATCGGCTCGGATTTTGACGTAAACTGCCACGCGCTGGAAAGCCGAGTGCTGGATAACAGCGGCTTCGGCTCAAAGAGGGCGACCCGTGCTTTCCTCAAATGGGTGCGGGAATACGACCCGGACGTGATCTGGCTGCACAATCTGCACGGCTATTACATTCACATTGGGGAACTGTTCGGCTATCTTCGCACCTGCGGCAAAAAAATTCTCTGGACGCTTCACGATTGCTGGGCATTTACCGGGCATTGTGTGTATTTTGACTATGTGTGCTGCGAAAAATGGCAGCATGGCTGCCAAAGATGCCCCCAGAAGCACACCTACCCGGAGAGCATCCTTTTGGACAACAGCCGCAGGAATTACGAGCGGAAAAGGGCGCTGTTTACCGGGATTCCCAACCTGACCCTGACGGTGCCCTCCCACTGGCTGGAGAGCCGGGTGAAGCGGAGCTTCCTCAGGGACTACCCGGTGGAGGTTCTTTCCAATCAGGTAAACCGGGAGATATTCAAGCCTACCCCCGGTGATTTCAGGCAGAAATATGGCTTGGAAAACAAGTTTGTTGTGCTGGGCGTTGCCAGCGTCTGGGAGGAACGCAAGGGCCTGAAGGATTTTATGGCCCTGTCTCAGATGCTGGGCAGCGGTTTCCAGATTGTGCTCATTGGCCTGAACCCAAAACAGCTGGAAACCCTGCCGAAGGAAATTCTGGGCCTGCCCAGAACCGACAATATTTTGCAGCTGGTGCAGGCCTATTCCGAGGCGGATGTGTTCGTATGCCCCAGCACCGAGGAGACCTTCGGCATGACGGTGCTGGAGGCTGCCTGCTGCGGCACCAAAACCATCGTCTATCAGGACACCGCCTGTGAGGAAGTCGCGGATGCGTTTGGCGGCATGGCGGTGCCCCGGGGCCCGGAAAATCTGAAAGCTGCCATTATGAAGTTATCAGAGGAGGAAGCCAGATGAAGCAATATCCGTTTCCCAAAAATCGCTGGACAGGAGCCGCTTTTGGACTGTTCCTGTTTGTCCTGCTGCTACTGGCCCGGGATACCATCATAACCTCTGTCATTGTGGGGTTCTACAAGTCCCAGTTCCTGATGCTGGCGCTGATGGGGCTGCTGGGCGCGGCCTTTCTGATTTACAACCGCCGGAATCTGCGGGAAATTGTCACCGACCGGCGGCTGCTGCTTATGGCGCTGCTTGCCCTGCTTCTGCTGCTGCCCATGCTGGTGAAGCGGGACTGGCAGATGATGTATTTCAGCATCCTGCTGTGCCTGATTTTCCCGGTGTTTCTGACCTTTTTTACGGATACGAACCGGGTGGCCAAATACTATGTGGTAATTCTGACCCTGCTCAGCGTGTACGCCCTTTTCTGCACCTATGTCCTGCGAAAGCTGGGCTATGCGGGTATTGTGCCCCGCCCGTCCACCAGGACCAACGACGCGGGTATGGTGTTCTTTGACTACGGCCTGTGTTTCGCGGTGGATCATATGTTCTGGCACCGGAATTTCGGCATTTTCCGGGAGCCGGGGGTCTACCAGTTCTTTCTGCTGCTGGGACTGTACCTGAACCACTACCATGTGCGCTGGGATAAAGAGGGCGTCCGCTGGATTTTCACCATCCTGCTGGCGGTCACCATGATCTCCACCTACTCCATCGGCGGTTTCGCGGAGTTGGGCCTGTTCGCGGTGTTTGTCTATCTGGACAAGAAGTATTACCGCACCAAAGCAGGCCGCTGGATAGGTATCGGCTGTGTCGCGGCTGCCGTGGCAGTGGTAATTGCGGTGATTGTCGAAGCCCGGAAGCCGGGGTTTGTCCTGTCGCCGCTGTATGAGCTGTACGATATGTTTGTGCGCCTGACCACGCCCTCGGATTCCTCCGTAGACCGGGGCAGCGCATTGATTACCGATTTGCGGCTGTTCCTTGCGCATCCGCTGTTCGGCACGAAAATCGCGCCGGTGCTCCACGGAACCAATCACAATACCAGCTCTACTTTGATTCTGTTCGCCATTCTGGGCGTGGCGGGGGGCCTTGCACATCTTGCGTCGTGGATTGCCCTGCTGTGGAAAAGGGAGCGGAACGTTTTCGGAAACCTTCTTCTGCTGGTGATTTTCCTCATGTCCTTCAACACCCAGAATCTGGTTGCCGACGTGTTTTTCTGGCTGTTCCCCGTCATGGCGCTCACCGAATGGGGACTGCCGCTTTTCAGGAAAAAGGAGGCGTAAATGGAACAGGAGCTGCTGCGGAAGGTCCAGCTGACCCTGCTGGAAATCGCTGTGGAAATCAAACGGGTCTGCGAGGAAAACGACATTCGCTACTTTCTTTCCGACGGAACCTTTCTGGGGGCCGTGCGGCATCAGGGCTTCATTCCCTGGGACGACGACATGGACATGGGAATGCTCCGGGCGGATTACGAAAAGTTCTGCCGCGTTGCGCCAACGGCCCTGAAACCGGAATACTGCCTGGAAACCTGGGATCTGGATGCCGGCTACGGCCTGCCCTTCGCCAAGGTGATGAAGCGAAATACGGTATATCTGGAAAGCAAAAAGAATGCAAAAATGCGGGAAAAAGGCTTTTATGTGGACATTTTTCCCTTTGATAACGCGCCTGCCGGGAAGGAAGCGCAGCAGGCGCTGGTGCGAAAGCTCATGCCCATGGCCCGGATGATGCTGATGAAATGCGGCTATCAGCCGTGGATGGAGCAGGGGCGGATTCTCTGGAAGAAGCGGATCGGATACCTGTACTATCAGCTAAAAGCGATGTTTGTCTCTCATAAGGAGCTGGCCCACGCCTATGACGCGCTGGCGGTGTCTTTCCCGGAGAGCGGCGTGCTTTTGGAGCAGAGCGGACGGCCTAGACCCACCTTTTTCCGGCGGGAATGGTGCGAAAGTCTGGCGGAGTATTCCTTCGAGGGGGTGACCTTCCCGGGCCCCAAGGACTATGACGCGTATCTGACCAACCATTACGGCGACTATAGAAATCCGCCCCCGGAGGGCAGCCGGGAGAACCGGCATCAGATTGTAGAAATTGACTTTGGAGAATAAGGATGTGAACGGATGAAACGAATCCTGTTTCTGACCAATTACGCCTCTCCCTACCGGGTTCGTTTCTTTGACGAACTGGGGAAATCGGCGCAGGTTACGGTGCTGTACTCCGACCGGAGGGGGCAGCTTACCCACCGGGACGAAAAATGGTTTGAGGAAGGAGAGGGCGGCTTTCGGGGCGTTCAGCTCAGCGGCGCCATTGGCAAGGGCAGAAGGACCCTGTGCTGTAGCGTCCTGCGGTGGCTGAAGCGGGACTATGACGCCATCATCGTGGCGGGGTATTCCTCCCCGACGGTGATTCTCGCCATGCTCTGGATGCGGCTGCTTCGGATTCCCTTCTACATGGAAATCGACGGCGGCCTGATCCGCGAAAGCAGCGGGCTGCGGTATCGCATCAAGCGGTTCCTTGTGCGGCTTCCCAGCGGCTGGCTCAGCTCCGGCAGCTATCCCACGGAGTTCCTGACCCATTACGGAGCAGACCCTGACAGAATTGTCGAGTACCCCTTTTCTTCCTTGTTTGAAAGAGACATCCTTGCGGACGTGCCCACAAGGGAGGAAAAACAGGCGCTGCGCCGCCGGCTGAATATCCCGGAGGAAAAAATGATTCTCGCTGTGGGGCAGTTCATCTGGCGCAAGGGCTTTGATATTCTGCTCCACGCGGCAAAGGCGTTGCCCCCGGAGGTTGGCATTTACATCGTAGGCGGCGAGGCCACCGAGAATTACCTGACTCTGCGGCGGGAGCTGGGACTCGAAAATGTCCATTTTTGCGGCTTCCGGCCCAAGGAGCAGCTGACGGAATTCTATCGGGCGGCGGATGTGTTCTGTCTGCCCACCCGGGAGGATATCTGGGGGCTGGTGGTGAATGAAGCCATGGCCTGCGGCCTGCCGGTGGTGACGACAGAGCAGTGCGTGGCGGGGATGGAGCTGGTGGAGGACGGCGTCAACGGCTATCTGGTGCCCATTGATGACGCTCAGACCCTGAGCGACCGGCTGAATAGGGTATTGGTATCCGACATGGAAGCCATGGGACGGGCCTCTTTGAGAAAGATTCAGGGCTACACCATCGAAAATATGGTACAGGCTCATTTGGCGCTTGTGGGGGAAAGGAAATAGGCCATGATTCAGTTCAGCATTATCACAGTGTGCCTGAACGCCGGACAGGGACTCCTTGACACGGTGGCGCGCACGCTGAGCCAGACCTATGAGAATTTTGAAATCATCGTCAAGGACGGCGGCTCACAGGACGGAAGCATCGAAAAGCTGCCCTCCGACCCAAGAATCCGGGTGGTGACCCGGCAGGATACGGGCATCTACGACGCCATGAATCAGGGCATTGAGGAAGCAAGGGGAGATTACCTGATTTTCATGAACTGCGGCGACTGGTTCTACAGCCCGGATGTCCTGCAAAGCGTAGCGGACGGTATTGGCGAACAAAGAGAGCCGCTGTACTACGGCAAGTGCTTTGACCGGATGACCGGGCAGGTTCGGGCTTACCCAAAGCAGCTGACCCGTATGACCTGCTACCGCACCATGATCTGCCATCAGGCTACCATCTACCGCGCAGATATCCTCAAGCAGCGCCCCTACGACCTGTCCTACCGGATTCTGGCAGACCGGGAGATGCTGTGGTATCTGGTCTGCGAAAAAAAGGTGGAACCAAAATATCTGGACACGGTGATCGCCGACTATCAGGGCGGCGGGGAAAGCGCGGATCAAAAGCACATCCAGCGCAACCGGGCAGACCAGCAGCGGCTGCTGGACACCTATTACCCCAAAGCGGAGCAGCGCAAGTATAGGCTTATGATGGCCCTGACCTTCCAGAAGCTGCGGGTTTCCCTGTCCAAAAGCCCGAAATTCAGTAAGTATTATTTCAAAACCGTACAGGCGTTCTATGACTGTAAGGAAAAATTGACACGCCGGAAGGGGAGATAACCGATGCGGCTTTTGTGGCTGTGTAATGTGGCGCCCAGCGAGGTGCGGCAGGCTGCCGGCGGCAGGCCGGGCAGCGGCTGGTGGCTGGATCACGCCTTCAGCGACCTGCGCAAAACGGGCGTCCCCATGCGCATTCTGTACCCGGAAGAAACCGGCCGGGGCGAACTGGATGACAAATGCAGCTACGCCACCTTCCGCCGGCCGGACAGGCACAAATACGACCCCGCCATGGAAACCTTTTTTCGGCAGGAGCTTCAGGATTTCCAACCGGATGTGATTCACATTTGGGGCACGGAGTATGCCCATACGCTGGCAATGCTGCGGGCCTGCGAGAAGGCCGGGCTGCTGGACCGGACGGCGGTCAGCATTCAGGGGCTGTGCACTGCCTGCGCCCGGCACTATACGGAGGGCATTCCCTATGCCGTTCAGCGGCGGTTTACTTTTCGGGATTTTCTGCGGCAGGACAACATTTTGCAGCAGCAGAAAAAGTACGCCCTTCGCGGGGAGATGGAGACGAAGGCGCTGCAAATCACCCGCCATGTCATCGGGCGCACCGACTGGGACCGGGCCTGCACCGGATTCGTGGTCCCACAGGCGCGGTATCATTTCTGCAACGAGACGCTGCGTGAGCCCTTCTATACGGGCCGGTGGCGTTATGCTGATTGCGAAAAGCACCGGATTTTTACCTCCAGCTGCGTCTATCCCATCAAGGGCTTCCATTATCTGCTGGAAGCCTTCGCGCAGGTAGCGCGCAAGTACCCGGATGCCACGCTGGCAGTACCGGGAGTCAGCTTTCTGGACGGCGGCCTGAAAAGCAGGCTCCGCCGGGACAGCTACCACAAATATTTGATGGAGCTGAGTGAGCAGTACCATCTGGGAGATAAAATCACGTTTCTGGGAAAGTGCACCCCGGAGGGAATGCGGGAGCAATATCTGCGCGCGAATGTGTTTACGCTGCCATCCACGGTGGACAACTCCCCCAATTCTCTGGGCGAGGCCATGCTATTGGGAACGCCCTGCGTGGCGGCGGACGTGGGCGGTGTCAGCACCATGCTGAACCACGGCAGGGAAGGATTCCTTTACCCTTCCGCCGACCCGGAGATGCTGGCGTATGATATCTGCCGGGTCTTTGAAATGGCGGACCGGGCGGAAACGCTGGGGGCGGAGGCATCCCGCCACGCAGCGAAAACCCATGACCCGGCGAAAAATCTGGCTGACCTGATGGATATTTACCGGCTTCTGTCCGGGGAGGAGAGGGAACCATGAAGCAAAGCCCGCAAATCAGCGTCATCGTGCCGGTATACAATGTGGCGGTCTGGCTTTCCCGGTGCGTGGACTCCATTCTCGCCCAGACCTACGAAAATCTGGAAATTCTTCTCGTAGATGATGGCTCTGCCGATGATTCCGGCAGAATCTGCGAAGAATACGCGAAAAATGACCCCAGAATCCGGGTGATCCACAAGGAAAACGGGGGCCTCAGCAGCGCCCGGAACGCCGGGCTGGATATGGCCACGGGCGAGTATATCGGCTTCGTGGACAGCGACGACTGGATCGAGCCGGAGATGTACGCCGAAATGCTGGCGCTGATGGAGAAGTACGACGCTCAGCTGGTCTGCGCCGGGCGCTGTGATGTGGACGGCGGGACGGGGGAAAAGGCCGTGGGCCTGTGCCCGGAGCGGGAGGAGTGCGTCAGCGGCGAAGAACTGGCGGGCAGAATCTTCCTTTGGGATCACTGCGATTCCAGCGCCTGCGACAAGCTCTATCGCCGGGAACTGTTTGACGGCATCCGCTACCCGGAGGGGAAAACCTGCGAGGACATCCCGGTGACCTACCGGCTGGCGCTGAAGGCCCGGCGGGCAGTCCTCTGTGACCGTCCCTTTTACAACTATTTTCACCGCTCCGGCAGCATTTCCAAGGGCGCGGGAATCACGGAAAAAACCTTCCATTATTCCCAGCACACGGCGGTTATTCTGGAGGATATCCGAAGGAATCACCCGAAGATTGCCCCTCAGGCGGAATATTTGCGGGTGCACTCCCTGTACCATATCCTCCTCCGGCTGGATCACGCCGCCCCGGATATCCGCAGAACCTACCGTTTGCAGTACCGCGATGCCCGCCGGGAACTGGCAGGGCATTGGAAATTTATTCTGACCTGCCCCTGGCTAACCGTGCGGCAGCGGGTTACGGATATTCTGCTGATCGCTAATCTTTACCATATTCTGCGCCCGCTGTTTCACAGAGCGTAATTTGGAGATTCCATGAAACGACAAAACCGTATCGCTTTTTTCAATATTCTCAGCACCGTGGTGCTGAAAGGCTCCGCCTTTTTCACCGGGATGCTGTTTACCCGGCTTCTGGGCGGCAGCGGCTACGGCAGCCTGAAGCTGTATAATATTTCGGTGAGCATTGTGGCGGTCGTATTCTCCCTGCAAACCCAGACCACGCTGGCGAACGCCCGGGTGGAGTACCCGGAGGAGGCGCAGAAGGGCTATCAGTCCTCCGCCATGACCCTGTCGGCGCTGTTCTTCGGACTGTGTACGGGAATTGTTCTGCTGTTTCTGAAGCCGGTGTCGGCTCTGCTGGATTTGCGGCCCGCGCTGGTGCTGCTGGTGCTGTTTCAGGCCTTCGGCACCTTCTGCGTGGAGTTTCTGAATAAGAAAAATGTCTACGAATTCCGGGCCGGCTGGAACATGATCCTGTCCATGGTGATGGTGCTGGTGCCGCTGGTACTGGCGGTCATCCTGATTTTGCAGATGCCCTATGAGACCCGGTATGTGGGCCGGGTGGTTGCCAATTCCCTGTCCTACGGTGTAGTGGGCACGGGAATCTGCGTTGCGATTTTGGTGCGGGGCAAGACCTTTTTCCACCGGGAATATTGGAAATTCTGCCTGATTCTGGCCCTCCCCGCGGTATTTCACAACCTGTCCGACCTGATTCTCAATCAGATGGATTCCCTGATGCTGAACGCCCTGATGAATACCGCCGCAGTGGGCTATTACGGCAATGCCTGGAACTTTGCCAATTTTCTGTTCATCCTGTTTCAGGCCCTGAACAACATCTGGTGCGCCTATTTCTTTGAGGAGATGAAGACGGGGGAACGGGAATCCATGCTGGCAAAATCCCGGAATTTTCTGGAGGTGTTTACCATACTGGCCTCCGGCTTTCTGCTGCTGGCGCCGGAGGTGTACCATGTGTACGCGCCGAAGGAATTCTGGGTGGCGACCATGTTGATTCCGCTGTTCGTTTCAGGATATTATGTCAACTTTCTGTGCACCTTCCCGGTGAATTTTGAGTATTACCACAAGAAGCCCAAGGTGGTGGCGGCGATCACCATTTCCTCATCGCTGCTGAATCTGGTGCTCAATTACGTACTCATCAAGGCCATGGGCATGGCGGGCGCAGCGCTGGCGACGCTGGTTTCTCACAGCCTGCAGCTGACGCTCCATCACCTTTACGCCTCCCGTTTGGGAAAGCAGGACTACCCCTTCCCGCTGAAACTGTGGGCGGCGTATCCTGCGGCATTCTGTGCCGTTCTGGCGGTGGTGTTCCTGCTGCCAAACGCGTGGTTTGTCCGCTGGCCGCTGGGCGCGGTTCTGGGCATTTTCATGCTTCTGCGCATAAAACAGCGTAAGGTATTGATATAATTTTCAGCGGTCGGGCGTATCTGCCCGGCCGCTTTACTTGTGCTTGCAATTCCTTAAGAAAAGATGTATAATATAAATGAAATTGTGACCATTTTTCCCAATGTGAGGCGGGACAGTATGAAGAAAAAGGTTCTGTTCGTTGCGACGGTGGTAAAAACCCACATCATGCAGTTTCATATTCCCTATCTGAAGCTGTTTCAGGAGGCGGGCTGGGAAACTGCCGTGGCCTCCCGAAACGACTATGAAAACCCTTCGGACTGCGTGATTCCCTACTGCGATACCTATTACGATATCCCCTTTGAGCGGATGCCCTGGAAGCTGAAGAACCTGAAAGCCTACAGGATGCTCAAGGAGATTATTGACCGGGAGCACTATGACATTATCCACTGTCACACCCCTGTGGGCGCGCTGATTGCCCGGTTGGCGGCGTTGGACGCCCGGAAGCAGGGGACGAGGGTGATTTATACCGCTCACGGCTTCCACTTCTTCACCGGCGCGCCGCTGCAATACTGGCTGCTGTTCTATCCCCCAGAGAGGCTGCTCGCCCCGGTGACGGATGTGCTTATCACCATCAACCGGGAGGACTACACCCGGGCGCAGAAGCGGCTTCCTGCCAAGCGCATTGAATATGTTCCCGGCGTAGGCATCGACACCGGGAAATTCCGCAATCTGCAAATAGACCGTCAGGCCAAGCGGGCATCTCTGGGCTTTTCTGACGAGGATTTTCTGATGCTCACGGTGGCGGAAATGACGCCCAATAAAAACCACATTACTGTACTTAAGGCCATGGCCGCCCTGAAAGACCGGGCGGAATTTGCTCATATGCACTACCTGATCGTGGGCCGGGGGGAACTGTGGCAGTCGCTGGAAAACAGCGCGGCGGAGCTGGGGATTTCCGACCACGTTCATTTCCTCGGCTACCGCACGGACGCGCCGGAGCTGTACCGCTGCTGCGACCTGTTCGTGTTCATGACCTTCCGGGAGGGCCTGTCCGTGGCGCTGATGGAGGCCATGAGCAGCGCTATGCCCATTGTCTGCACGAAGATTCGGGGCAATACCGACCTCATCGAGGACGGTGTGTCTGGCCTGTTCTGTCGGAATTCGCCGGAAGCGCTGGCGCAAATGCTGCCAGAGGTGTACGCTGACCCGGAAAAGCGGGAATCACTGGGGCAGGCGGCGGCGGAGCGGTCGTTGTTGTTTGACGAAAAGACCATCCACGAACGGATGAAGGAAATCTATTTTGGGGAAGGGGGCCGATAATATGCCGGGAACGCTGATTGTTTCGCTGGATTTTGAATTGTTCTGGGGGATGCTGGATGTCTGCCCGCTGGAAAAGTATCAGAATAACGTTCTGGGCGGCAGAAAGGCCATTCCTCAACTTCTGGAGCTGTTCCAGAAACACGGCATCCACGCCACCTGGGCCGCCGTGGGCTTCCTTTTTGCGGAAAACTATGAGGAGGTTCGCCGCTATTTCCCGGAAAACAAGCCGGGTTACGCCAATGAAAAGCTGAACGCCTACCGGGAATTTGCGAAAATTGGGAAGAACGAGCAGGAAGCGCCCTGCTTTTACGCCCCCTCGCTGCTGGAAAAAATTGCCGCCGTGCCGGGGCAGGAAATCGGCAGCCACACCTTCAGCCACTATTACTGCCGGGAGGCAGGGCAGACCCCGGAGCAGTTTGCCGAGGATTTGGCGGCGGCAAAGGCCATCGCGGGCGACCACGGCTATCACCTGACCTCGGTGATTCTGCCCAGAAACCAGTGCGAGCCGGAATACACCGACATTTTGCGTCAGGCGGGCTTTACCGCCTACCGGGACGAGGAAAACGACTGGATTTACAACAAGGTCAAAAGCGGCCTTCTTTTCAAGGTTCTGCGGACGCTGGACATGTACCTGCCGCTGACGGGGCAGGGGGGCTACACGCCCAAATGTGAAAATGGCATCTGGAATCTCACCGGTTCCCGGATGTTCCGGCCCATCAGGCCCTGCTTGCCGCTGGAGGGGCTGAAACTCCGCCGCATCAAGCGGCAGATGCTCCACGCGGCGAAAAATGGCCTGACCTTCCACCTGTGGTGGCATCCTCACAACGTGGGCGTGCGCACGGAGGAGCACCTGAAGCAGCTGGACGAAATCTTTTCCTACTATGAAGAACTGAAGGAAACCTACGGAATGCGCAGCCTGAATATGCGGGAAGCCGCGGAAAGTCTGTCGAAACAGGAGGGCACCCAATGAAAGTACTGCATGTGCTCAATTCCCGCATCTACTCCGGCGCGGAGAAGGTGGCCTGTCAAATTATCAAGGCTTTCCGGGGTGAAATCGACATGGTCTATTGCAGCCCGGAAAGTGATATTGTGGCACAGATGCTTGCGGAGCAGGGAGTGACCTATCTGCCCATGAAGAACATGAGCGTCTCTGAGCTGCGCCGGGTCATTCGGGAGCAGAAGCCGGATTTGATTCACGCCCACGATATGCGGGCGGGCTTTTTCAGCGCCCTGTGCTGCGGAAAAATCCCGCTGGTGTCCCACATCCACAACAACGCCTACGACGCCCGGGGGTTGTCTGCCAAAACCGTGGGCTATCTGCTGGCGGGGTTCAAGGCAAAGCACATCCTCTGGGTGTCCCAGAGCGCCTTTGACGGCTATGCCTTCCATAAGCTGTTCGCGAAAAAAAGCAGTGTTTTGTACAATATTATCGATACCCAGCAGATTTTTGACAAAAAAGCCCAGGATTCCCATACCTACGGCTATGATATGATTTATGTGGGCCGTCTGACCTATCAGAAGGACCCCCAGCGGCTGATGCGGCTGTGCGCCCGGTTAATGCAGGA
Organism: Clostridiales bacterium; assembly: GCA_022772525.1. Lineage (GTDB taxonomy): Bacteria > Bacillota > Clostridia > Oscillospirales > Oscillospiraceae > Faecousia. The sequence goes on along the minus strand of JALFAD010000098.1, from coordinate 18,854 downwards.
TAAGCCGGATTTGAAGGTGGCCATCGTTGGCACCGGAGAGTTGGAGGAGGAAGCCAAGGCTCTGTGCGTCAGCCTTGGAATTGCGGACGCGGTGCGTTTTCTGGGCTTCCAGAGCAATCCCATCAAAATGGTGGCGGACAGCAAAGCCATGATTCTCACCTCCCGCTGGGAGGGCACGCCCATGTGCGCGCTGGAGGCTATGGCTTTGGGCACCCCTGTTGTCAGCACCCCCTCCGACGGCATGAAGGATTTGCTGGAGGACGGTGTCAGCGGCTATCTGACGGATGATGACGAGCAGATGGCCCGGGATTTGCTGAAAATTTTCACTGACCCGGAGCACCGCAAGTATCTGGCGGATAACGCAAAGCGGAAATTCGATTCCATCAATGACGCGGAAGCCTACAAAAAGGCCATTTCTGACTGTTATTTTTGAGGAAACGCTATGAAAATCATGCAGGTCATTCCCTATTTCTGCTTCGGCGGCGCGGAGATTATGTGCGAAAATCTGACCTATGCCCTGAAAAACGCGGGGCAGGAGGTCGTGGTGGTCAGCCTTTACGCAGAGCGCACGCCCATCGCCCGGCGCATGGAGGAAGCGGGAATCCGAATTGTATATCTTGACAAAAAGCTGGGCCTGGATTTGTCAATGGTGCCCAAGCTGGTACGCGTCATGCGGCAGGAACGCCCGGATGTGGTGCACACGCATCTGGACGTGATTAAATATGCCACGGCTGCGGCAAGGCTGTCCAGGGTGAAGAAATGCGTCCATACGGTGCACAGTCTGGCTGACCGGGAAGCGGAGGGCCGGATTCAGAAAACCATCAACGGCGCCTATTTCCGCCGGGGCTGGTCGGTTCCTGTGGCTCTGACCCCGGAGGTACAGGCTTCCGTGTCTGATTTCTACGGTCTGCCGCTTGCGCGGATTCCTGTGATTTACAACGGCATCGACCTGTCCCGGTGTGTTCCCAAAACCACCTATGAGACGGGGAAGATTGTGACCATTCTCCATGTGGGACGGTTCGATGTGCCTAAGAACCATGCCGGGCTGCTGGAAGCCTTCCGACTTCTTCGGGAAACCCACCCGGAATGCCGCCTGCGGCTGGTGGGAGACGGAGATTTGCGTGCCGACATGGAAACGCTGGCGAAGGAAAAAGGAATTGCGGACGCCGTGGAGTTCTGCGGAATGCAGTCCAATGTCTATCCCTATCTGCATGATGCGGACATATTTACGCTGCCGTCCATCTATGAAGGAAATCCCATGACCATCATCGAAGCCATGGGCACGGGCCTGCCCATCGTTGCCTCCCGTGTGGGCGGCATCCCGGATATGATTCACGACGGGGAAAGCGGTATTCTGGTGGAACCGGAGCCCCAATCCATCTGCGCCGGGTTTACCCGTCTAGTGGAGGATGGCGCGTTGCGTCAGCGTCTGGGCGAAACAGCCCGGCGGCAAAGCCAGACCTTTTCCGCGGAACACATGGCCCAGGACTACATTTCCTGTTACTGCAAATGAGGTGAAACCATGGACACCATTTCGGTGATTGTACCGGCCTATAACATCGGCCCGTGGCTCGGTAGAAGTCTGGACAGCCTGCTGGCCCAGACCTATCCACAATTGGAGATTATCGTGGTGGACGATGGTTCCACGGACAATACGGCGGCGGTCATGCAGGAATACGCCGAAAAAAGCGATAAAATCCGCACAGTTTTCAAGGAAAACGGCGGCGTTACCTCCGCCCGTCTGCGGGGCGTGGCGGAGGCCTCCGGCGACTGGATCGCCTTTATGGACGGCGACGATTATGTGGAGCCGCAGATGTACGGCAGGCTCCTCCAAAACGCTCTGAGCGCGAACGCTGACATCTCCCACTGCGGCCATCAGGTCCATTATTCCGACGGGCGGGTTGAATATGTCCACCAGTCCGGCAAAATCCACCGGCAGGATCACCGAACCGGGCTTTGGGAGCTGCTGGACAACCGGGACGTGAGCATGAGCCTGTGCACCAAGCTGTACCGGCGAAAGCTCTTTGAGGGGCTGGAGGACTGGATGGACACGACGATTCGCAACAACGAAGACCTTCTTATGAATTATTACCTCTTCGACCGGGCGGAAAGCGGAGTTTTTGAGGGGAACTGCCCCTATCACTACATTTTGCGCAAGGATTCCGCTTCCTGCAAGGGCATCACAGAGGCCCATATCTTTGACCCGATCCGGGTGCGGCGTCTGCTTTTGGAACGGGCCGCTCCGGAAATGAAGGACGATGTGCAGCAGGCGCTGCTGCGAAATCTGCTGTTTGCCTACGCCCAGGTGGACGTGAATCCCCGGCGAAACCAATACGGAACCTACCGGCAGCGGGTGCGGGAAATGCTCCTGAAGGAGCGGGAATCCTTCCATCTGCTGAGCGTGAGAAATCAAGTGCTTGCCAATATGATCTGCTATGCTCCCTGGAGCTTCCATCTGGCTTACGGCGCGTTTGTGGCGCTGTTCCAGCGGGAGGAGCAGCACTAGAAGGAGAGAAAATGACCGATTTACCGCTCATCAGCGTGATTGTCCCGGTGTACCGGGTGGAAAAATACCTTGACCACTGCATCCGGTCAATCACAGAGCAGACCTATTCCAATTTGGAAATCCTTCTGGTGGACGATGGTTCAACCGATGGCAGCGGCGAGATTTGCGACCGCTGGGCGGCGCGCGACAGCCGCATCCGGGTGATTCACAAGCAGAACGCCGGAGCCGGGGCGGCCCGGAATACGGCGCTGGATGCGGCGGGAGGCGACCTGATAGCCTTCGTAGACAGCGACGATTATCTGCATCCCAATATGTACGCCCATCTGTACAGCCTGATGAAAGACGGCGTGGACATCGCGGAGTGTGAAATCGGCATCACGGAGACCGATGAACTGTCCATGGACGACGGAACCGGGGCGGAGATTCTGGTCTGCGATACGGAGGAAGCCCTGCGCCTGCACATTCAGGACGAAATTTTCCGCCAGACGCCCCCCAACAAGCTCTACCGACGTGCCTGTGTCGGCGATATCCGCTTCCCGGAGGGCAACCTCATTGACGATGAGTTTTTCACCTACCGGGTGCTGGGAAACGCCCGAAAACTGGCCCATTCCTCGGCCTGTATGTACGCCTACCGGCAGCAGCCGGGCAGCGCCATGCACAAGCCCTATTCTCTGCGGCGTTTGCAGGGATTGGACGCCAAATTACAGCGGCTTTCCTACTTTGAGGAGCGGTTTCCGGGCCTTGTCCCGGAAGCGAAAGCCGACTTGCTGCTGACCTGCCTGGGCGCCATGCAGGGCTGCCTGCGCAGTCTGAAGGGGGAAGAAATGGAGATGGCCCGGAGAAAGCTGCGTGAGACTCTGGAGCAGATTACCCCGTTGGAAATTCCCCAGGGGACTACCGCCAAGCGAAGGTTCCTGCTGAAAGCCGCTCAGGGGAATCTGGAGGGGACTGCGAAGCTGTTAAACTTTTTCATTGACATTCGGCTGCTGAAATGAGGTGCCCTATGGAGTTTCAATATCCAATAACGGTCTTTACGCCGACCTATAACCGGGCGTACATTCTGGAGAATTTGTACCGATCGCTTCAGCGTCAGACCTTCCAAGGCTTTGAGTGGCTCATTGTGGACGACGGCTCTGCCGACGGAACCAATGAACTGGTCAAAAAATGGCAGGAAGAGGAGAATTGTTTCCCAATCCGGTATGTCTGGCAGGAAAACGGCGGAAAGTGCCGGGCCATCAATCAGGGGCTAAAGCTGGCGGAGGGAAGGATGTTCTTCACTGTGGATTCCGATGACTATTTGACAGACGACGCGCTGGAAAAAATCCTTCGCTGGGACGCGGAACTGCCGAAGGATCAGAACTACTGCGGCTTTGTTGGAAACCGGGGAACGACCCCCAACGATACGCCCAACCGTCTCTTTGACGGGGGATACCTGGATGGCGACGCGCTGGACCGCTACAGCGTGGTGGACGGCGAGCGGGCCTTCGTGTTCTACACCGAGATTCACCGTAAATACCTGTACCCGGAATTTCCCGGAGAAAAATTTCTGACCGAGGCAGTCACTTGGGATCTGATGGCCCATGACGGATATAAAATGCGGTTTTATAACGATATCATTTGGATTTGGGAGTACAAAGACGATGGGCTTACCCGGGCTGGATATCAGGTGTTCCTCGATAATCCGCAAGGGACGGGACTGTTCTTCCGGCAGAAAGCCCAGTTCCTCCACTATTCTCTCTGGGAGAAGCTGACGCTGTGGTACGGTTATACCACGGAAGCGGCAGACAGGCTCACAGACGCCCAGATTGCGGCCTATATCGGAATGCCCCGCTTTTTGGTGCCCCCGGCGCGCTGGATACACAGCCTTGTACAATTACTTAAGAGGAAGAGGTAAGCTATGGCAGACTATCATGTTCGCATTTCCGCCAAACACAAGTGGCTGGAGCTGAATTTAAAAGAGGTCTGGAACTACCGGGATCTCATCTACCTGTTCACCAAACGCAATTTCGTTGTCTCCTACAAGCAGACCATCCTTGGCCCGGCGTGGCTGTTCCTGACGCCTTTGCTCAGCAGCCTGGTGCAGGCCTTCGTCTTCGGTGAAATTGCCGGCATCGGCACCGACGGCGTGCCCACATACCTGTTCTACCTGTGCAGCAACGCCATCTGGGCCTTCTTTTCCAACTGCCTGACCACCAACGCCAGCACCTTTACGGAGAATGCGGGTGTCTTTGGCAAGGTCTATTTCCCGAGACTGGTGACCCCCATTTCCAACGTGATTTCCACAGTCATCCGCTTTTTCATTCAGATGATTATGGTGTGCCTGTTTCTTGCCTATTTTCTGGTTCAGGGCGCCGTGCATCCCCACTGGGCGGCATGGCTGATGATTCCGGTGGAGCTGGTGCATCTGGGCATTCTGGGTATGGGCTGCGGGATTATCATTTCCAGTATGACCACGAAGTACCGGGATCTGACGGTGCTGGTGGGTTTTGGCGTACAGATGTGGATGTACCTGACGCCCATTGTCTACCCCCTGTCCACCGCTGCCGAAGGCTGGATGCGCACGGGACTGCTCTTAAACCCCGTGACCAGCTCCGTGGAGCTGATGCGCTACGCCATACTGGGGCAGGGAACCCTGCACTGGGGCTTTTACGGCCTGTCCTGGGCAGTCACCATTGTGGTGGCGGTGCTGGGTATCATGATTTTCAACCGGGTGGAACGCACCTTTATGGATACGGTGTAAGGAGGCTTGCGGAGTGGAAAACAGAGAAGTTGCCCTGCGCCTGCAAGGCATCAAGAAGCGCTATCGGCTGGGCCAGATCGGCGGCGGCACCCTGACGGCGGACCTGCAGAGCTGGTGGGCAAGAGTCCGGGGCAAGGAAGACCCCAATACCCTCATCGGCACCGACCAACGGCTGGTGGGCAAGACCTTCATGGCCCTCAACGGCATCGACCTGACGGTGTACAGGGGCGAGGCTTTGGGCATTATCGGCGGAAACGGCGCGGGCAAGAGTACCATGCTGAAGCTGCTGTGCCGGGTCACCGCGCCCACCGAGGGACAAATCGACCTCTATGGACGGGTAGCCTCCATGCTGGAGGTAGGCACCGGCTTTAACGGCGAGATGACCGGTCGGGAGAATATCTATATGAACGGCGCGATTTTGGGCATGACCAAGGCGGAAATCGATGCCAAAATGGAGGATATTATCGAATTTTCCGAGGTTCGGGAGTTTATCGACACCCCGGTCAAGCGGTATTCCAGCGGTATGTTTGTGAAGCTGGCCTTCTCCGTGGCGGCGCACCTCGACAGCGAGATCATGATTATGGACGAGGTGCTGGCGGTGGGCGACGTGGCCTTCCAGCGCAAGTGCATCGACAAAATGCGCGACGTCGCCAAGCAGGAGGGCAGAACCGTTCTCTATGTCTCTCACAACATGAGCACCATCCGCCGGCTCTGTGACCGCTGTGTGGTCATGGACAAGGGCAAGATTATTTTCATTGGCGATGTGGAGCAGGCCATTGAGCTGTACCTCAGCAACACCCACGAGCAGTGGTCAGAAAACCGGACGGAATTTGACCTGACGGAAACGGCTTCCCGTTCTCCCTATACCCCCGGCAACGCCCAGATCACCTATGTCAGACTGCTGGATAAGGAAAGCTCCCTGTATCGTCCGGGGGAGAAGATTCGGATGCGGCTGCGGGTGCATACGAAGAAGGCTTTTGGCGACCTGCACCTGCGGCTGGAGCTGCGCACCCGGGACGAGACGCCCGTGGGTACCATGCCGGACGTGCTCTTAGGCGCGTGCGGGGAAAACGCCGATCAGGATTACATGGTGGAGCTGGACCCCATCAGCCTGACGGGCGGCCGCTACCGGCTGGATATGGTTCTGTTCGAGAAGGACGACTGCGGCAACAGCTTTGATCAGGAGCTGCTGCTGCCCGCCTTTTACTTTGAAGTTCAGGAGCCGGAGGACATTGTGTGGAATCAGGCCAACTGGGGCCACATCCGGTTCCCGGTGGCAACTGCCCGACTCTGGGGCAGGGAGGGCTGAGCCATGGAACGGATTCACATTTTGTTTGTCCAACACAAGCTGGTCTGCGGCGGGGCGGAGCAGGCTCTATTCGATCTGATTGGCCTTCTGGATAAAAACCGCTTTGAGGCAAAGGTATTTGTACAGAATCCGGGCGGCGAGTGGGAGCAGAAATTCCGGGACGCCGGTATTGCGCTCGTTTACGACTATTCCTGCCGTCAGCCCACCTGGAATCCCATGAAAAAGCTGGGAAACCTTTCCAAAAAAGTCCGGACCCGGAAGGCTTACCAGAGTGGCGGCGCGGGGCTTTTGGAAGTATGCCTGCCCCATTGGGCGGATATTGTGGTATCCTATAACGTCTGGTATCATGAAGAACTGGTGTTTGCAAAGAACGCGAAAACCGTGAAGTACATTCACGGCGATCCCGGCACCAACCCGGATTACCGCAACGAGGCGGAGAATCACCGGGAACTGCTCAGCCGGTTTGACCGGATTGTTTGCGTTTCCCGATCCGCATGGAACGCGTTCCGGCAGATCAGCGGCCTGACTCAGGGGGTTGAGCTGCATTATAACCCGATGAACAGCGAGAATGTCCGCCGCCTGGCGAATGAGGAAGCGGACCTGCCGGATTCCGACCTGCCCTATATCTGCGCAGTGGGGCGGCTTTCTGCGGAAAAGGCCTTTGAACGGCTGATTGTGATACACAAACGCCTGCTGGATCGGGGAATTGCTCACAGACTGGTGATTGTCGGCGACGGCCTGGATGGGGATTTCCTGCGGCGGCTGATCCGCGCCATGGGGCTGGAGGATACGGTTGTCATGGCGGGTTACCAGCCGAACCCCTATCCGTATATGAAGCACAGCCGTTTTCTGGTCAGCAGCTCCTATACGGAGGGACTGCCGGTGATTTCCATGGAGGCGTTGTGCCTGGGCGTGCCTATGGTGGCTCCCATCGACTCGGTGGGCGAGGTGTTCGGCGGTGAAACCTGCGGCCTGATTACGGAAAACAGCAACGCGGCACTGGAAGATGCCATCGCTCGGATGTTGACGGATGAAAAGCTTTATCAGCAGATGAAGCAGGGCGCTCAGCGCCGAAGCGCTTTCTTCGACGGAACCAGAATGGTTCGGGAAATTGAGGATCTGTTTACAGAGCTTGCGGAGAGCTGATCTGCGGCGGAGGAGAGAATATGGCGGTTATCAGTGTCATCGTCCCAATTTACAATACGGAAAAACTGCTTGGCAGATGTGTGGACAGCATTCTGGCCCAGACCTTTCAGGACATTGAGCTGATTCTTGTGGACGACGGCAGTACCGACGGCAGCGGGAGACTCTGCGATGAACTTGCGGGGCGGGACAGCCGGATCACTGTCCTGCATCAGAAAAACAGCGGTGTCGGCGCGGCGCGGAATGCGGGCCTGGACTGGGTGCGTGCCTATTCTGACAGCCGGTGGATCACCTTTGTGGACAGCGACGACTGGGCGCATCCGAAGATGCTGGAATGCCTTCTGAATGCGGCGGTGTCCGGCGATGCACAGCTCAGCATCTGCGGCTATCAGGAGCTGTCGGATGGGCAGCTGGAGGTTCCGGAAGACATTGTAGAGCCGGAAATCTGGAAACCGGCAGACTTCTACCGCCAGCAGCAGATTCTGGCTACGGTGCCCTGGGGCAAGCTGTATGCCAGAAGCTGCTTTGCATCCATCCGCTATCCGGTTGGAACCTACTTTGACGATGAGTATGTGACGTATCGGATTCTCTTCGCGCAGGAGTATCTGCCGGTGGTTCCGGCGCGGCTGTACGCCTATTACTGGAATCCTGAGGGCCTCACGAAGAAACCGTGGAATCCCAGACGGATGGAGGTCTGGCAGGCCTATGAGCAGCAGATCGATTTTTTCACCCGGCGGGCGGATGCGGATATGTGCGCCTTCCGGTTTCGAGAGTATCTGGAGAATGTCTATGCCCAGCTGCTTGAGGTGCGTTCGGCACCGGAGGGACTGGGAAAATTTGAGGGTCAGATTCGCAGCCACCTGCGGCGCCTGATTTGGCGGGCGTGGCGTTTGAGTTATATTGAATTTTGGGTGGATTACGAAATGCTGTCGGACTGTAGTCCATTGGCGGCGAAGCTGGGAAGGCTCTGGATGGAACGCAGAGGAAAGTGAGAGGAAGGCGAGGAAAATGCCGGAAATCAGTATCATTGTCCCGGTATATCGGGCGGAAAAATATTTGAATGCCTGTGTGGACAGCATTCTGAACCAGACGTATTCGGATTTTGAGCTGGTGCTGATCGAGGATGGCAGTCCGGACCAGAGCGGCGCCATCTGCGATGAATACGCCCAGCGGGATGACCGGGTGCGGGTGATTCACCAGCCCAATCAGGGTCAGGCGGCGGCGAGAAATCACGCCCTGCCCATGACCCAGGGAAAGTGGCTGTGCTATGTGGACAGCGACGACGCCATCCACCCCCAGATGCTGGAGCAGCTGCACCGGGCGGCGGTGGAAAGCGGCGCGGGCATTAGTATGTGCCGGATGCTGGAAGCCCCGGAACCTCCTGAGGACTATGAACAGCCGGTGGACTTTTCCTATACGCTTCTGACCATGGACGAAAAAACCCTGACAGCGCTTCACGACCGGGATGCCTATCCCGGCTGGGTGGCCTGCGCCAAGCTGATTCGCCGGGAGTATGTGGAAGGCTATCCCTTCCATACGGGCCGGGTCTACGAGGACAACGAAGCGGTGACCCGGTGGCTTCTTCCGGCAAAGACGCTGGCGATGCTTCCGACACAGCTGTATTTCTACCGGACGAACCCGGAAAGCACCACAAAAAGCCAGTTCAGCCTGAAAAAGCTGGATTATCTCTGGGCGCTGGAAAGCATGATTGACTATTTCCAGTCGGTGGGCTTCCATACCCTTGCCCAGCGGTTTGTGGAGCGGTATGTGGAGGCGGCGGCCGCTGCCTGCTATGGCGTGCGTAATGAACTGAAACGCCCGGAGCGGGCCAACGGTATTTTGGCGGATGTCCAGAGGTTTCTGCGGCGGGAGAACCTGAAGCTGACCCGCCGGGAGCGGCTGAGCCTGCTGGAAGCGGCTCACCCCAACGCCATGGGAGCGTTCTGGAAGACGGCGGGAAAAGTGCGAAAGCTCTGGAAATAACCGGGAGGGACACACATGGCAATCCCAAAAGTGATTCATTACTGCTGGTTTGGCGGAAAACCCAAGCCGAAGCTGGCGGAAAAGTGCATCAAAAGCTGGAAAAAATACTGCCCCGATTATGAAATCATGGAGTGGAACGAGGGGAATTTTGACCTTTGTGATGTTCCGCTCTACGTTCATCAGGCCATGGACGCCGAACGCTGGGCCTTTGTCACGGATTACGTGCGGCTTCGGGCGCTGACGGAACAGGGCGGCGTCTACATGGATACGGACGTGGAGCTGGTGAGACCCCTCGACCCATTTTTAAAGCATCAGGCCTTCGCGGGCTTTGAGAGCCAGAAGGGAATTCAGACAGGACTGCTGGCCTGTGAGAAGGATTTTCCTTTGTTCCGGGAATTTCTGCGGCACTATGACCATGCCAGCTTTCTGCTGCCGGACGGCACGCCGGATACTACCACCAATGTGCAGGTCTTGACAGATTTATGCCTGCAAATGGGCCTTGTATGCAATGACCGGCTGCAAACGGTAGCGGGCCTGACCATCTACCCCCGGGAAATCTTCTGCCCCGTGGATTTTGATACGAAAGTCCTGCATAAAACCCGAAAAACCGCTGCGATTCACTGGTTTTCCGGCTCCTGGCAGACAGAGGAGGAACGGCGGTATCTGGAAGCCGAGGCCAAACGTCTGGCAGCGGAGCGGCGAAGTGAACGCCGGGTTGCCATGGGCACCCGCCTGCTGGGGGAAAAGGGTTACGAGAAGGTCAAGGCGATTTTGAGAGGGAAATGAGATGGCAAACATCAGTGTGATTGTTCCGGTATACAGGGTCGAGGAATTCCTGAGCCGCTGTGTGGACAGCATCCTGTGCCAGAGTTATACGGACTTTGACCTGATTCTGGTGGACGACGGCAGCCCGGACAGCTGCGGCGCCCTGTGCGATGCCTACGCGGAACGGGACAGCCGCGTCCATGTGATTCATCAGGAAAACGGCGGCCTGTCCGCCGCCCGGAACTCCGGCATCGACTGGGTCTTTGCAAACAGTGACAGCCGCTGGCTGGCCTTCGTGGACAGCGACGACTGGGTACATCCGGACTTTCTAAAGGTGCTGTACAGAACTGCGGAGCAGACCCTTTGTAAAATCAGCGCTTGCGGGTTCTTTTTGACCAGCGGTGAGACGATTCCTCAGAATCAGAACACAGAACCGAAAAAATTAAGTGCGGATGATTATTTTTGTGAGAATTTCCATGGCGGAGCCACACCGGCGGCCTGTAATAAGCTATATCATGTCTCTCTGTTCAAGAATCTTCGCTTTCCGATCGGCAAGCTCCATGAAGATGAATTTACCGTTTATTTGGCGCTGTACGAGGTTGGGAGCATTGGCGTAACCTCAGCAAAACTGTACGCCTATTACCAGAATGAACAGAGCATAACCCGCAAAGAGTGGTCGCCAAGAAGAATGGATGTACTGGAAGCCTTTGAACAGCAGCTTGCGTTTGCCGATCGCAGAAACAACGCACGGCTGCGGAAGCGGGTGACGGAGCAGTATGTATATGGCACCTACGAACAGCTGCATGAAGCGCCGAAGGTCTACAGAAAGGAACTGCGCAGAAAATTGCGGACAGCTCTGAAACTGGCAGCGAAAAGCGGCAGCTTCCGGCCCGGCTGGAAGACTCTTTGGGCTTATGAGGCCGCCTATCCCTGCAAGCCGTTTTGGTGGCTGCTGTCCAAAATCCACCGGGAGGGGGACGCGACATGAACCAGACCATTTCCGTGATTGTGCCTGTTTATAATGTGGAGGGCTACCTTCCTCAGTGCGTGGACAGCATTCTGTCGCAGGACTATGGGGACTTGGAGATCATTCTCATCGACGACGGCTCCACGGACGCTTCCGGCGAGATTTGCGACCGTTATGCGGCACTGGACAACCGGGTGCGGGTAATCCACCAGAAAAACGGCGGTGCTGCCGCGGCGAAAAACGCCGGTCTGCGCCTTGCCGCCGGGGAATATCTGGCCTTTGTGGACAGCGACGACTATCTGGAACCGGGGGCCTACGGCTTCCTGATGAAAACCTTATTGGAAGCTGGCGCGGATGCGGTGCAAGGCTCCTTCCGGGAGATTTACCGAAACCGGGTGGAGGAACAGCGGATTTCCGAGGAAACCCTGGGGAGTTATGACTACCTTCTCCGGTTTCCTAAGGATTTTTCCTGTGCCCTGCTGTGGAACAAGCTATATCGGCGGGCGCTTTTTGACGGCGTGTTCTTTGAGGAAGGACACAAAATCGACGACGAGTATTTTACCTATCAGGGCTTTTTACAGCCCCGGAAGGTGGTGCACGCCGACCGCATCGTCTACAACTACCGCAAGCGGGCGTCCAGCGTCATGAGCTCCCCGGAATCGGCGGAGCGGCTGGTGCTGGACTGTCTGGACAGCGTGGCAAAGCGCCGGCGGAAAATTCTTGACACCCTGCCGCAGCTTCGGGAGCCCTTTGACGAAAACTATCTGGACGTAATCTGGTACTTGTCCGGCAACGAGGGCAGCACGGAAAAAACCCTGCAAACACTGAAGGACAGTTTGCATTCCTATCTGCGGGAAAAGGGGAGGACCCGACCGCCGGTATATTTGTGGCGGGGGCTGGCAAAGCTTTGGCTGATCCCTGTGCCCCGGCTGCTGACGCTCTGCAAGCGCACCTGCAAGCAGATTGATTTGACAGATTATTATGATTAGGGAAGCTCTGATCCATTTGGCTGCGGCTGGCCAGCGGATCTTTTTCTCCATCCGTTCAGTTCACAAAACGGGAAATACATACAGTATTCCTCCGTTTTTTGAACCTTCGGCTGAGGAAAAAATCTCTCGCTGCCAGCTCTTGCCGAATGAATCAGAGTTTCCATAGTAACAAAAAATACTTGCAATTTCGGAACTTTTTGGTATACTGGGATTCGGTAATTTGACGAAATGAGAGAGTATGGCTATGAATATTGAATTTGATGCGTATAAGCAGAAACTGAATGACTGCCGACCGGCGCTGGAGGGCCTGGCGGATTCTCTGAATGTGGAGGGCCTGCGAAATGAGCTGGAGCGGCTTCATGCCATGCAGGAGGCCCCCGGCTTCTGGGACGACCCGGAGAAGAGCCAGAAGATCGTGGTCAAGACCCGGCAGACGGAAACAAAAATTGAACGGTATGAAAAGATGCTCTCCACCTGGGACGACCTCATGACCATCTGCGAAATGGCGGAGGAAGAGGACGACGACTCCATGCTTGAGGAGCTGAAGGAAGGGTATGACACTTTGGCGGAGGAGATGGAGACCTGCCGCCTGGAAACCCTGCTCACCGGTCACTACGACAAAAACAACGCCCTTATGAGCTTCCACGCCGGCGCGGGCGGCACCGAGGCGCAGGACTGGGCACAGATGCTCTACCGGATGTACACGCGCTGGGCGGAGCGCCACGGCTTTACCTATAAGATTCTGGACTATCAGGAGGGCGATGAAGCGGGCATCAAGTCTGCCGATATCCTCATCGAGGGCGAGAATGCCTACGGCTTCCTGAAGGGCGAAAACGGCGTCCACCGGCTGGTTCGGGTGTCTCCCTTCGATGCCAACGCCCGCCGCCAGACCTCCTTCTCCGCCATCGAGGTCATTCCGGAAATTGAGGATGATTCGCAGGATGTGGAGATTCGCCCTGAGGACTACGAGATGCAGGTCTACCGCTCCTCCGGCGCGGGCGGCCAGCATATCAACAAGACCTCCTCCGCCGTCCGTTTGATTCACAAGGCCACCGGCATCGTGGTGTCCTGCCAGACCGAGCGGAGCCAGTTCCAGAACAAGGAGACCTGTCTGAAAATGCTGCGCTCCAAGCTGGTGGAGATCAAGGAGCGGGAGCATTTGGACAAGATTTCCGACATCAAGGGCGTGCAGCAGAAGATTGAGTGGGGCAGCCAGATCCGCAACTATGTGTTCATGCCTTACACGCTGGTGAAGGACACCCGCACCGGCTGCGAGACATCCAACGTGAACGCGGTCATGGACGGCGCGCTGGACCCCTTCATTGAGAGCTACCTGAACTGCCTTGCCACCGGCAGCTGGGTGCAGAAATAAGCAAAAAAGTGAGATTCAGCCCTTGAAATTTGCATAGCCTTATGCTATACTATACGGGCTATTATGAGGTTTGCGGTATATTTCACCGGATACCGTTCGCTTTTCCGCGAATACAGGCGGAAGGAGGTTACTGAAAATGGAGATTCTGAAGACTGTTCTGATCATTCTGGAGGCCCTGTGCTCTCTGGCACTGATCGTTGTCGTCCTGATGCAGTCCGGTAAGGAGGCTGGCCTGTCCAGCACGTTCACCGGCGCTTCCGAGACGTATCTGAGCAAGAATAAGAAGGGCAATCTGGATGCCGTCCTGGCTTCCGCTACCAAGTGGATCGCTCTGGCCTGGGTGCTGCTGACCCTGTCCCTGAGCCTGGTGTAATTTGGATGCCGACAAGACCACGGAAGTAATCCGTGGTCTTTTTCGTTTTGAGAAAGGATGAAACTATATGAAACCGCTGATTGCTGACTTACACATGCACTCCATCATGAGCGGCCACGCCTTCGGAACCATCCGGGAACTGGCGGCGGCTGCGGCGGAGCGGGGCCTGAAGCTCATCGGCGTCACCGAGCATGGCCCCGGGATTCCCGGAACGGTGGAACCGATTTATTTTCGGAATCTGACAGACGCTCCCAGAATGCTCTATGGCGTGGAGATGCTCTACGGCAGCGAGGTCAACATTCTGAACAATGGCACTGTGGATTTGGATGCGCGGCACCTGAACTGTCTTGACTACGCGGCGGCGGGTATCCACGGCCTGTGCTACGAGGACGCAGGGGTGGTGAAAAACACCGACAACATAATCCGCTGTATGGAAAACCCCAAAGTGAAGTTCATTTCTCACCCGGACTGCGACACCTATCCCGTAGATTATCCCGCGCTGGTTGCCGGCGCGAAGGCCACGGGCACCGCGCTGGAGGTCAACAACAGCTCTCTGCGTAAGCCCACCATGCGTCCCGGCTGTGAAAAAAACTACGCCGTCATGGTGCCGCTGTGCATGGAAGCGGGGGTGCCCATCATTGTCAACACGGACGCCCATGACCCCTCCGCGGTCGGAAATTTTGACCTTGCCATGGCTCTGCTGGAGAAGCTGGGGGTGGACGATAACTTGATTCTCAACAACGATCTGGAGAAGCTGAAAAAATTTCTGCTGAAAAAGTAGCTCACTGTATGTTCGCATAAAATGGGACGGGGAAGCTACAGCGCATTTGGGTAGATTTATTTTTGACTCTGTGGTAAAATAGAGATGTGACAAAGAATGTAAAGGAGCGATTGCTATGGAAGCAAAAAGGCTTGCTGGCCTGGAGCCTGCGGCAGTGTTTGGCTATTTTGAAGAAATCTGCGCCATTCCCCACGGCTCCCAAAATACGAAGATGATCTCCGACTATCTGGTCGGATTTGCCAAGGAGCATAACCTGGCCTATATTCAGGATGAGATGAATAATGTTATCCTCTTTGCCCCCGGCACCTGCGGCATGGAGGACCGTCCTCCTGTGATTTTGCAGGGCCATATCGACATGGTCTGCGAGAAAGAGGTGTCCTGCCCCATCGATATGGCAACTGAGGGTCTGGACGTGACCCACGACGGAACCTTCGTCTACGCCAAGGGCACCACGCTGGGCGGCGATGACGGTATTGCCGCCGCCATGGCTTTGGCGCTGCTGGCGGACGACACCATTCCCCACCCGCCTCTGGAAGTGGTCATGACCACGGAGGAGGAGATTGGCCTTTTGGGCGCTACCGCCATTGACCTGTCCCAGCTACAGGGCCGGACGCTTATTAATCTGGACTCCGAGACGGAAGGCGTGTTCACCGTGTCCTGTGCCGGCGGCTGTACCGCCTGCATCACGCTGCCGGTGGAGCGCCGGGCAGTCTACGGCCCCTGCATCCGGCTGACCGTTGACGGCCTGCAGGGCGGTCATTCCGGCGCGGATATTCACCTGAAGCGCGCCAACGCCGACAAAATTATGGGCGAGTTTATGAGCCGGATTCAGAAGCTCATGCCCCTGTGCCTGACCTCTCTTTCCGGCGGCACCAAGGACAACGCCATTCCCCGTTCCTGTCAGGCGACGCTGGTTGCCATGGGCATCAACTTAGAGCGTATCAATGATATCGCGGCAGCCCTTCAGGAGGAAGTCCGCGCCAATTACGACGAGCCGGACGCCACGGTGCAGGCCTTTGACGTGGACGCGCTGGGCGGCAACAGCCTGTCTACCGAGTCTACCGCCAAGGTGATAAGCCTTCTGTGCTCCGCGCCCAACGGCGTGCAGAAGTGGAGCGCGGACATTGAGGGCCTTGTGCAGACCAGCCTGAATCTGGGCATTGCCAAGCTGGGCGACCGGTTCAGCGCCACCTTCTCCGTGCGCAGCAGCGTCAATTCGGAGAAGCAGGAGGTTCTCGACCAGCTGAAAGCGCTGGCGGATATGCTGGACGCAGCCTATTCTCAGGACGGCGAGTACCCGGCATGGGAGTACCGGAAGGAATCTCGCCTGCGGGACACCATGGTTCGCATCTACCGGGAAATGTTCGCCCAGGAGCCGAAGGTGGAAGCCATCCACGCGGGGCTGGAATGCGGCCTGTTCAGTCAGAAGCTGCCCGACCTTGACTGCGTGTCCATCGGCCCCAACATCCTCGACATCCATACCACCCGGGAGCGTCTGGAAATCGCATCCACCGAACGGGTCTGGAAATTCCTGCTGGAAGTGCTGAAAAACCTGTAATAACGAAGAATCCACCGGCGGAAAGCCGGTGGATTCTTTCATATGTCGCAGCAGATTGCCTCCCCTATCAGGGGAGGTGGCCGAGCGTCAGCGAGGTCGGAGGGGTGCACCCCTCAGCTTCGCTACGCTCAGCAGCTCCCCTAAAGGGGAGCCTTTGGCAAAGCCGCTTAATTACTCTTTACCCAATCACTGAGCACTGCCGGTCGAGCAGGCCCAATGGCGTAACGACCACCACCCGCGTTCGTAACGCATTGTCTGCGGCGACTCGCCGCTCAGCCCATGTATCTCGGCTCGCAGGTCAGATTCACGCCCAGCCGCTTGAAGGTTCTTTCATCCACAGCGGACAGAATCACGGAGGAATGCACCTCGCAGCCCCGGAGCTTGTCCAGCTGCTCCATGGCGTATTCCGCCATGGGGTTGGTGGCCGCGCTGATGGACAGGGCAATCAGGGTTTCGTCGGTGTGAAGCCGGGGATTTCGGTTGCCCAGATGGTCCACCTTCAGATGCTGAATGGGGTCAAGAGCCACGGGGGAGATGAGGTGCAGATCCTTTGGCATCCCGCCGAGGGCTTTCAGGGCATTCAGGAGCAGCGCGGAGGAAGCGCCCAGCAGGTCGGAGGTCTTGCCGGTGACGATGCGCCCGTCCGGCAGTTCCATGGCGGCGGCAGGGGAGCCGGTCTCCTCGGCACGCCGGAGCGCCGGGGCGACCACCTTCCGGTCAGCGGGGGAGACGCCGGCCTTTTTCATCAGAAGATCCAGCTTTCGCACCGCGTCCTCCACATTTTTGCCTTTTTTCTGGTCACACAGGGCCTCATAGTACCGGCGGATGATTTCCTGCCGGGAGGCCTCCCGGGTGCCCTCATCGTCCACGATGCAGTTGCCCGCCATGTTGACGCCCATATCCGTGGGGGATTTGTAGGGACAGTGGCCCAGAATTTTCTCGAAAATCGCCACCAGCACAGGGAAGGCCTCCACGTCCCGGTTGTAGTTGACGGTGGTAATTCCGTAGGCTTCCAGATGGAAGGGGTCGATCATGTTCACATCGTTCAGGTCGGCGGTGGCGGCCTCATAGGCCAGATTCACCGGATGGTTCAGCGGGAGGTTCCAGATGGGGAAGGTCTCAAATTTGGCGTAGCCCGCGGTGTTGCCCCGTTCGTGCTCATGATAGAGCTGGCTTAAGCAGGTAGCCAGCTTGCCGCTGCCGGGGCCGGGGGCGGTGACCACCACGAGGGAGCGGCTGGTTTCGATGTAGTCGTTTCTGCCGAAGCCCTCTTCGCTTACGATGTGGGCGGTGTCGGCGGGATACCCGGCGATTTCGTAGTGGTGGTAGACCCGGATGCCCAGCCCCTCCAACCGGGACTGGAAGGCCTTTGCCAGGGACTGCCCGTGATAGCGGGTCAGCACCACGCTGGACACATACAGCCCGAAGCCCCGGAACACGTCGATTAAGCGAATCACGTCCCGGTCGTAGGTGATGCCCAAATCCCCCCGAACCTTGTTTTTTTCGATATCGTCGGCGTTGATGGCAATGACCATCTCCACCTGATCCTTTAATTGCAGGAGCATCCGCAGCTTGCTGTCCGGCTGGAAGCCGGGGAGCACCCGGGACGCGTGGTTGTCGTCGTATAATTTGCCGCCGAATTCCAGATACAGCTTGCCGCCGAACTGAGCAATCCGCTCCCGGATGTGCTCAGACTGCATCTGAAGGTATTTTTCATTGTCGAATGCCGCATTGACCATTTGCGTCGCCTCTCTTTGAAGAATCATACCCCAACATTCTACTGCATCCGACAGAAAATAGCAAGAAGAATGTGGAGAGTAACCTTCCCCCTTGGGGGAAGGTGGCACGGCGTCAGCCGTGACGGATGAGGGGACGCAGCGTTGTGGGAGATGGCAGATATAATCAGCTTGGCACACCTCATCCGTCTCGCCTTTGGCGATCCACCTTCCCCTCATAGGGGAAGGTTTTGCGGAGGTGATGGGGCATCGAAGGGGCGCAAAACGGCATCTATTGTAACCATCCAAATCTTAAGAATTTCCTAACGTCTTGAAAAGAAGGTAACAAAACTGAGCATAAAAACCGGCGATAAGCGTCGAAAACGGGGGAAATCTGACAAAATATCACAGATTCCGGAAAGCGTTTGTTAAGAAATGTAAATCGTTTTGTAATTTTTTGTAATTTTCCTATTGACAAGTGAAACCACTTATGGTATCATTTGGGCATGAAAGAGATGCCGATGGAGCACCCATCCCCGGTAAACGCCGGGCAGGCCATCCGGCGGCAAAGATTTCTAAAAATGTAACCAATTTCATTAGGAGGTTAGTAAAAATGAAAAGTACAATGAAGAAGCTGTTATGCATGGCTCTGG
>JALFAD010000064.1 GCA_022772525.1 Clostridiales bacterium | reverse complement strand
CGGCGTTACCAAAGGCTCCCCTTGAGGGGAGCTGTCAGCAAAGCTGACTGAGGGGTGCACGTCCATGGCGAAGGCACCCCTCCGACCCAGCTTACGCCGGGCCACCTCCCCTGATAGGGGAGGCTTTGGTCCGCTAAATTCCCCTTTTCTTAACTATACCACCATTTTCCCGTTGGGGCAAGGTCAGCCAACCGCTGCGTCCACGGCTTGCGCACCGAGGAAATGGATGACCAGCTGATTCGGCAGGCACACGATGTCCGCGCCCCCGGAGCAGAAGCCCCGCTTCATGCAATAGTGGTCGGGACAGGTGGCTTCCGTGACGGCGATTTTGCCATCGCGGACGGTGATGATATTCTTACCGCCGCTCTCGGCGGTTATGGTAAACTGCTGATTATCACGGAGGTTGACCGTTTTCACAACTTTTCCGCCGCTGGAAATCCGGGCAAGGGCCGCGTCCTGCCGGGGCAGCAGCGTCCAGATTCCGAGCAGCAGACTGAGAAGAAATACTCCGCCCAGCAGCATGACCCACGTTTTGGTTTTCACGGAACGTTACCTCGCCTTCTGACAGAATTCACAGGATGTTTCCCGGATAGTATAGCAAAATTGTGGGAAAAACGCAAGGAAACTGCCCAAATACTTCTTGACATTTTTTGCGCTGAATGATAGAATGGTCAGGCCGCATTGAAGGGGCTTAAGTTGGCGTGCCTAAAATGCCGCGCCTCAAAAGCGAGACTACACAATATGAAGTAGGTGAAAGAATGAAAGCAGTTATCGTTACCGGTGGCAAGCAGTACACCGTGGCTGAGGGCGACGTCCTGTTCGTTGAGAAGCTGAACGTCGAGGCTGACGCCGCCGTCAAGTTCGATCAGGTTCTGGCTGTGCTGGATGGTGAGAACACCAAGATCGGCGCTCCCGTGGTGGAAGGCGCTACCGTCGAGGCCAAGGTCGTCAAGAACGGCAAGGGCAAGAAGATCGACATCATCCGCTACAAGGCCAAGAAGGGCGAGAAGCGCCACATCGGCCATCGTCAGCCCTACACCAAGGTGGAGATCACCAAGATCGCTCTGTAATTTATGACAAGATGCGAATTTTTCACCGAGAATGACCGAATCAATGGATTCAGCGTCTCGGGTCACAGCGGCTACGCGGAATCGGGCAGCGACATCGTCTGCGCCGCCGTGTCTGCCGCGGTTGCCATGGCGGAGGCCACCATCAATGATGTGTGCGGCGCCAATGCCAAGGTTCGGGTCAAGGACGAGCAGGCTCGTATCACTCTGACCCTCCCCGCAGTCTGCGATGAGGAGGACACCATTCAGGCAGTGCTTGCCGGTATGCTGGTGTACCTGTGCTCATTGCGGGACGATTACCCTGATTATATCGAAGTTTTGGAGGTGTAACACCATGCTGAAGATTGGTATTCAGTTCTTTGCTCACCACAAGGGCGGCGGCTCCACCAAGAACGGCCGTGACTCTGAGTCCAAGCGTCTGGGCGTGAAGCGTGCTGACGGTCAGTTCGTGCTGGCTGGCAACATTCTGGTTCGTCAGAGAGGCACCCACATCCATCCCGGCACCAACGTTGGTATCGGCAAGGATGACACCCTGTTCGCTCTGGTTGACGGTACCGTTAAGTTCGAGCGCAAGGGCAAGGATCGCCGTCAGTGCTCCGTTTACGCTGAGCAGTAAGCGCATAAAGACAAAGAGCTGCCGCACACTACCTGCGGCAGCTCTTTTTAAATGATAAATGAGAAATGCAAAATGCAGAATTATGGTATGTCCTTCGGACATGAAATCAAAATCCATCTCCGAAGGAGATACCACAATTTTGCATTCATCATTTTGCATTCTGCATTTCCTCAAGGAGGTAAATTATGTTTGTAGATAAAGTACGCATCACCGTCATCGGCGGCCGGGGCGGCGATGGCGCGGTGGCCTTCCACCGGGAAAAATATGTGGCCTCCGGCGGCCCTGACGGCGGCGACGGCGGTCACGGCGGCAGCGTGGTGCTGCATGTTAATGACAATCTGTCCACGCTGCTGGACTTCCGTTATAAGCGCAAATACGCAGCCTCCGCCGGTGTGAATGGCATGGGCCGGAAAATGGCAGGCAAGCGGGGCGAAAACCTCGTCATTGACGTGCCTCGGGGTACGGTTGTCCGGGATGCCGAAACCAACCAGATCATTGTGGATATGTCCACTGGCAAGGATTTTGTCATTGCCCGGGGCGGGCGCGGGGGCTGGGGCAACGCCCACTTCGCAACCCCCACCCGGCAGGTGCCCCGGTTTGCCAAGGCGGGCCTGAAGGGTCAGGAGCGGGACGTGATTTTGGAACTGAAGCTGCTGGCGGACGTGGGCCTCGTGGGCTTCCCCAACGTGGGCAAATCTACCCTTTTGTCCGTCACCTCCAATGCCCGGCCCAAAATCGCCAACTACCATTTTACGACCCTGTTCCCCAATCTGGGCGTCATTTATGTAGAGGAGGGCGTGTCCTTCGTCATGGCGGACATCCCCGGCATCATCGAGGGCGCGGCGGAGGGCGCGGGCCTGGGCCACGACTTCCTGCGGCACATTGACCGCTGCCGACTGCTGGTCCATGTGGTGGACGTGTCCGGCAGCGAGGGCCGGGATCCGGTGGAGGATTTCCACGCCATCTGTCAGGAGCTGCACAGCTACAGCGTGGATCTGGGCGACCGGCCCATGATCGTAGCCGCCAACAAGTGTGACCTGCTGCCCCCGGACAGCGACAATCTGGAACGGCTCCGCAAAGCCGCTGCGGAAGCGGGCTGTGAAGTTTACGAGATCAGCGCCGGCACCACTCAGGGAACGAAGCAGCTTATGCGGGTGGTTGCGCAGAAATTGCGGGAGCTGCCTCCGGTCACCATTTACGAGCCGGAATATGTGGAGGAAATCTCCGCCCCCGCCGATCCCACAGCCTTTGAAATCGAGCACTACGGCAGTACCTGGATGGTAACAGGAGAATGGCTGTCTCGGCTGGTGGAGAACATCAACTTCGACGACTACGAGTCCCGGAACCACTTTGACACCCTTCTGCGCAAGGCGGGGCTGTTTACCCGGCTGGAGGAAATGGGCATTGCCGATGGGGACACCGTGGATATCTACGACTTTGAATTTGAGTACCAGCGTTAATACCAAAAAACCGTCCGTTTTTTAGTGTAAAAAGCGGGGAGACTTTTTGCGGAAAGTATTTGCCATTTTCAACTTTCTTTTGTATAATAACAGGGTCAGCTTTTTTGACCCTGTTATTCTATTTTGGAGGAACCAGCCATGATCCGTAATTTGAACCAGGTAACCTTTCAGGGCTTTGGCACCGTGCCGCCGGAGCGGTCCCAGAATGCCAAGGCCTTTGACAGAGCTGCCGCCGTTTCCATGGCCCTTTCCCGGATGGAGACGGAGATTTGGCAGGCCGTCTCGGACACCTGGGTGGTAAACGGAAATGGTTCCAGTGTGCTGTCCGTCAGCATGGACGGCGAAACCTATCAGGATTTTTATCTGGATAAACCGGTGTGCATCAAGCCCCGCATTTTTTTCAGCATCAGCCCCTTTACGGGCCCGGCAGAAGCGCTGCTGTACAGCGCCCAGCCGCCGGAAGCCCGGGGAAGCCGCAGCACGGACAGCCAGCGGGTGGATCGCCAGCTTCAGGTGGAGGGAATTTACACCTTCTTCTATCAGGAGAAGGAGCAGGGGTTTCTATTCCCCGGCGAGTCCCACCCCATGGCGGAGCTGACCTATGTGGATCAGGGTGCGCTGCACTCCGTGGCGGACGGTCAGGACCTGCTACTCAAGCAGGGGGATCTGGTGATTTACGGTCCGGACCAGTGGCATATGCAGTATGCCGATATCGGCGTAGCGCCCCGGTTTGTGACCATGTCCTTCGCCACTCAGGGCGCCGATCTGGTGCCGCTGCTGAACCGGAAATTCTCCGCGCCTCAGAAGGTGGTGTCATTGCTTCAAACCATGCTCCATGAACAGGAGCGGATGGACGCCTACTCCGGCGACATCATTCTGTGCCAGCTGAATCTGCTGCTGCTCCTTCTGATGCGGGAGATCACTTCTCCCACCGGCGGCAAGCTGCAAACCGCCAATTCCGTCCACTCGGAAAACGAGATCATCCGGCAGGCCCAGCAGTACATTTCCTCCCACATCCGGGAGAAGCTGAGTGTGCCTTTGGTTGCCCGGCAGGTGGATGTGAGCCCCAGCTACCTGACGGCCCTGTTCCACAAGAATCTGCAAATCTCTCCCGGCGAGTACATCCGCCGCATCAAGCTGCAGGAGAGCAAGCAGATGATCCGGGAGAACAACCTGAACTTCACGGAGATTGCTGCCGAGCTGCAATATTCCACGGTGCACCACTTCTCCCGGCAGTTCAAGGAGAAATTCGGCATTACGCCCACGGAATATGCGAAATCTGTCCGATAACACAAATGCGCCCGGAGGAACATCCTCCGGGCTTTCCTCTTGGGTGAGAAGGCCATACTGCTTCCCGGCCCCGGGATGGAAGTATCGTTTGCTATTGACATCTATCGGTCAAATGCGTAAAATGTGGAAAAACCTTTGACCGAGGAAGTGGGATTCCGATGAAAAAATTCGCGCCGATGTTTGTGCTGTCCGCCGGGACGCTGTGGGGCGTCATGGGCGTGTTTGTGCGCAAATTGGGGACTTACGGCTTTTCCCCGCTGCAAATCGCCTGCCTGCGAATTCTGTTCGGGGCGGTGCTGTTCTTGCTGATTACCGCCATTTTCCGGCGGGATCTGCTGAAAATTCAGCCGCGGGACGTAGGGCTGTTTCTGGGCATGGGGCTGCTGAGCCTGCTGCTGTTTACGGTGTGCTATTTTACCACCAT
>JALFAD010000063.1 GCA_022772525.1 Clostridiales bacterium | reverse complement strand
CGGCGTTACCAAAGGCTCCCCTTGAGGGGAGCTGTCAGCAAAGCTGACTGAGGGGTGCACGTCCATGGCGAAGGCACCCCTCCGACCCAGCTTACGCCGGGCCACCTCCCCTGATAGGGGAGGCTTTGGTCCGCTAAATTCTCCTTTCTCTGAGGAATGCCTTCCCCAAAGGGAAGTGTTTTGAAGCTTGATTGTAAACTAATAGAATATTTATGGTTGACAATTGTTTCCTGTCGTGCTATACTCCCAACGAAAAAAGCGTTTGGAGGTATCTTCCATGGAAACAAAGACAAAGCTCTCCGTCCGGGACATGGCCTACATCGCGATGTTCGCGGTGATTATGGCGGTGTGCTCCTGGATTTCCGTCCCGTATGTGGTGCCCTTCACCCTGCAAACCTTTGGCGTGTTCCTCGCCGTAGGCGTGCTGGGCGGCAAGCGGGGCACGCTGGCGGTGCTCATCTACATTCTGCTGGGCTGCGTGGGCCTGCCGGTATTCGCGGGCTTCAGCGGCGGCATCGGCATTGTGCTGGGCAGCACCGGCGGCTACATCGTGGGCTTTCTGGTGCAGGCCCTCGTCATGTGGGCCATGGAGCGGATCCCCGGCAACAAGACCGTGGTGACCATCGTGTCCATGGTGCTGGGCCTGCTGGCTTGCTACGCCTTCGGCACGGTCTGGTTTGTGGTGGTCTACGCCCAGAAAACCGGCCCTGTCGGTTTTTGGACGGCGCTGGGCTGGTGCGTATTCCCCTACGTCATCCCTGACCTTGTAAAAATGGCGCTGGCGCTGGTGCTGCGCAAGCGGCTGAAGGCCGCCATCCGGCTGGCATGAGCGTACACAAAATCCGCGCCCACCACGCGATGTGCCTGTATTTCTTCCAAGGCAGGGGCTACAGCGGGGAATTCGTGGAAAATATGCGCAGGATGAAGGCAGTTCTGGAGGAAAACCCGGAGATTCACCTAACGGACAGCCCCGACGATATCTGCGCAGCCTGTCCCAACCGGCTAACGGAAAATTGCGCCGAAAAAGCCTCCCGGTATGACCGGGAGGTTCTGCGGCGTTGTGGGCTTTCCGTGGGAGAGCGGCTTCCCTACCGGGAGTTTTCCCGAAAAGTAATCGAAACCATTCTCCGCCGAGGCGTTCGGGCGGAAATCTGCGGCGACTGCCAGTGGAGCAGCCTGTGCCGGTGGGAGGAAACCCCATGACAACAAAAGAACAGCTTTTGACCCTGCTGGAAGCCCGGCAGGGAAGCTTTGTTTCCGGCGAGGAGCTTGCCGGGGCCTTAAGCCTGTCCCGGGCGGCGGTGTGCAAGGCCATCAAGGCCCTCCGGCAGGAGGGCTGCGCCATCGAGGCAATTACCAACCGGGGCTACCGCCTGTCCCCGGACAGCGACATTTTATCGGTGCAGGGCGTAAAAAAGTACCTGGATCCGATTTTTCAAATCACGGTCAGCCCCAGCGTAGACTCCACCAACACAGCTGTGCGCGCTCTGGCGGAACAGGGCGCGCCGGAGGGCGCCGTGGTCATCGCCAACGCCCAGACAAACGGGCGGGGACGCCGGGGCCGCTCGTTTTACTCCCCCGGCGATACGGGCATCTATCTGAGCCTGCTGCTGCGCCCGGTTCACGCCGATCCCCGGCAGACCGTGACCCTGACGGCGGCTGCAGCCGTAGCTCTGTGTCAGGCCATGGAAGCCGTCAGCGGCGAAGATCCGCAAATCAAGTGGGTCAACGACATTTATCTGAACGGCAGAAAGGTAAGCGGCATTCTGACGGAGGCCGCCTTCAGTCTGGAATCCGGCGCGCCGGAGTATGTGGTGGTGGGCGCGGGCATCAACGTCTACCCCCCGAAGGGCGGCTTTCCGCCGGAGCTGGCGGAGATTGCCGGGGTGCTGTGGGACAGGCCCATGCCCGGCGGCAAAAACAGGCTGACGGCGGAATTTCTGAACCGGTTCTGGGCGCTTTACACTGCCGGCGGACCGTCAAGCTTTCTGGAGGATTACCGCCGCCGCAGTCTGGTGGTGGGAAGGGACGTCACCGTGATTGCGGGCGATGCGGAGACCCCGGCCCACGCCCTCGGCATTGACGACAACTGCCGTCTGCTGGTGCGCTATGAAAACGGCGAAACCGCCGCCCTGTCCTACGGCGAAGTGCGGATTCGGACTCAACCTTTTTTCTGTTGACTTTTCCCGAATTTCGGCGTATTCTATCCTCGGTGCCGCAATTGCGGCACCGGGCGCTGCACAAAACGGCAGGCGGTTAGCCACACCACCCGTAGATGGGAGCGGTGCTCCGCGCAGCGAATCCAAATCTCAATGATTGCCTGTGGCAATCATACCTTGATTTATGATGGTCATGCCTATTACATTGACCTTTCACGTTCTTCACTGGACCGTGACGATCAGAGTAACAAGCAAGAACCGCCACCCTGCACGGTGACGGTTCTTAGTCTAAAGAATCTTCAGCTAAAGGGCTAACCGCTTGTCGCAGCGCCCTTTTCTATACTCAGTATAGCCCAAAGCCAGCCGTTTGTCAACGCTGCCGATCATCAAAATTTCGTTCATTTTTTCTTGACATTTTCCTCCAAGGTTTTTATAATATTTCCCATATAGGTAAATGCAGTGAAGGAAAGAGTACTTCGTTTTCCTGCTTTCCAGAGAGTCCCCTGCTTTGCTGAAAGGGAGACAGGCAGGCGCGAAGGAACATGGCTCCGGAGCAGCGCGGCCGATCGTTAAGCCGCGACGGGTCTGCCCGTTACAGCGGAGGATATTGCTGGATATCCGACAATGAGGTTCCGGTTTCCGGAACGAACAGAAGTGGTACCACGGGCATTTCGCTCGTCTTCTCTTGGCAGAAGACGGGCGCTTATTTTTTTGCAGGAGGAAACCTTTATGAAGAAGAAAAAATCCCTGAACATTACCCTCGCTATCTTTATCGGACTGGTGCTGGGCATTCTGTTCGGCCTGTTCATGCCGGGACGGTATGAATTTGCCCTGCCCGTGGTGCAGCTGGTCAGCAGCCTGTACATGAACGCCCTGCGCATGATGATCTATCCGCTGGTCTTCTGCAGCCTGGTCATGGGCATTCAGGGCATCGGCTCTGTCAGCGCCACTGGCAAGGTGGGCGGGCAGTCCGTGCTGTACTTCGTTTCCACCACCCTCATCGCCAGCACGTTGGGCCTGTTCCTGCCCCGGCTGCTGGGCCTTGGCAAGGGCGTTACCATTCAAATGATGGAATCCGCCGTGGAAGCGGCGAAGTTTACGAATCTGCTGGACACCGTGAAAAACCTGATCCCCGCCAATCCCGTGGCATCCTTCGCCAGCGGCGATATGCTGCAGGTGCTGGTATTCGCCGTCATCGTGGGCATCGCCTGCCTGACTCTGGGCGAAAAAGCGGAGCCGGTGGTGAAGCTGTGCGAAGCTTTCCATGCCATCTGCATCAAGGTAGTGGGCTGGGTCATGTACTGCACCCCCGTGGGTGTGTTCTGCTCCATCGCCGCTGTGATGTACGCCAACGGCGTACAGACCATGCTTGCTCTGGGCGGTGTTCTGGTTGCCATGTACGTCACCTATTTCTTCTACATTCTGCTGGTCTACGGCGGCATCGTCAAATTTCTCGGCAAGTATCCCGCCCTGAAATTCTTCAAGTCCGTCATGCCCGCGGCCCTCACCGCCTTCGGCACCTGCTCCAGCGCCGCCACCATCCCCATCAGCAAGCGCTGCGCCGATGAGATGGGCGTTCCCAACGAGATTTCCTCTCTGGCCCTGCCTCTGGGCGCTACCATCAACATGGACGCCGTGTCCATCATCATGTCCTTCATGATCGTGTTCTTCGCCAACGCCTGCGGCGTGGAAATCAGCTTCGGTATGATGGTGGTCATCATGCTGTCCAACACCCTGCTGTCCATCGGCGCTCCCGGCGTCCCCGGCAGCGCCATCGCCTGCTTCGCCGCCCTGTCCACCATCGCGGGACTGCCCGCCGGTGTTATGGGCGTGTACATCAGCATCAACACCCTGTGCGACATGGGCGCCACCTGCTGCAACGTCCTGGGCGACATTGCCTGCTCCGTAGCCATGAAACACACCGTCAAGCTGGACGTTGTTCCCGCTGCGGAGGAACGGTAAGTCTCCTTATTGTCGGGCGGTGTCCCGGCCTTCCCCTATGCCGCGGATATACTTTTGGGCTGCTGCACGGTTTTGTGCGGCAGCCCATTTTTTGTGCCTGCGTTTTTCTCGTCTTCCATTATTTTTACGACAGTCCCCCGCCTGTTCGGTATAATGCGCTCAAACGGCATACAGCCGAATCGAAAGGAGGTTGCAAAAATGCGGGATATTGGAACGCAGAAAACCGTTGCCAAAGCAGTAGACCGTGCTGCTGAAATATCCTTGTCCGAATTCTGCGGCGTGGGTGGTGGCAGCGCATGACGATGACGCAGAAACAGTGTCTTTTGCGGTACTGTGGCTTCTATGCAGGGGATATCGATGGCATCTTGGGCGAGCAGTCCCAGCGGGCAACCATCGACTTCCAGCGCTCCTACATGGACACTGTGGACGGCATCTTCGGCGACGCCACGGAAAAGCGAATTCTCGCGGTCGTTGCCAGCGGAGAACCACCCCAAAAATCTTCCGGCTGGTGGAAGGATATCCGCTATTTCCAGCGGTCGGAGTTCCGCTGCCCCTGCGGCAAGTGCGGGGGCTTCCCAGCAGAGCCGTCGGAGACGCTGGTCCGGCTGGCGGACAAGGTTCGGGCGCATTTCAACGCCCCGGCCACGGTTTCCAGCGGCGTGCGCTGTCAGGCCCACAACGACAGCCTGAAAGGCTCCGTGCCCAACAGCTACCACGTCAGAGGAAAGGCCATGGACTTCTGCGTCCGGGGCGTGCCCGGAGAAAGGCTGCTGGCCTATGTCAAAACGCTGCCTGTGCACTACGCATACCGGATTGATGACAGCTTCATCCACATGGACGTGTCGTGAGGAGGTGAAGGGATGGAAAGTATCATCACCGCAATCATTACCGGCGCTGTGACACTGGTCGGTGTACTGATTGCCAACGAAAAGTCGCAGGCCGTTACGGAAACCAAGCTGGACGAGCTGACCCGGGAAGTCCGGGAGCACAACAACTTCGCCCGACGGATGCCCGTGGTGGAGGAACAGATCAAGGTAATCAATCATAGAATTGAGGATCTGGAAGATTCTCAAAAAACGCGTAATTAAGGAGGAACTGACCATGGAAATTCTGAACAGCTACATCGTCCCTGTAATCGTCGGCCTGTGTCTGGTGGTGGGCTATCTGCTCAAGCACCTCACCGGTGCGGACAACCGGTTCATTCCCATCGTCGTCACCGCGCTGGGTGTGGCGCTGGCGGTATGGATGCACTGGCCCCAGATCACCCCGGAGGTGATTCTTGGCGGCGCAGTGTCCGGCCTCGCGTCCACCGGAATGCACCAGCTGTTCAAGCAGTGGATTGACGGCGCCCAGAGCTAAACCAGCATGTAGGGGCAGTCCATTGGGCTGCCCCTTTCCGGCTGGTTCCATGGGAATCGTTCTCTAAGGCAACTCCGCATAATGGGTTAAGGCGATTCGGCGAGAGATTTTGACCCGAGCGAAAGTATGGAAAATGCGGGAATCCTGGATGTATTGCCCATTTTTCATACTGAACGATCGGGGTAAAGATCCGTCGAAGCCCGCGGCTCCCATTGTGCGGTTTTGCCCTAAAATTTTTCTTGCTTTTTCCCGGGACTTGTACTATACTAGAATCCACATGTATGCCGGTGTGTTGGAATTGGTAGACGAGGCGGACTCAAAAACCTCTTCGCCATCTGTCGCCGGTGTTGGGAAAAGTCTTGGAAAATCAAGCGTTTTTTGGATTCTGTTTTTCATCTGTCTTTCACATCCCTCCTGCGTATC